>JANYBX010000274.1 GCA_025360615.1 Opitutia bacterium | reverse complement strand
GGAGACGGCTGCCTTGCTTGTCGGCCACGTCCGCGTGGCGTCCGACCCCTCGGACGAAAAAGGAAACCGCGGCTCAGGTCACTCGGCGTCGGAAGACTTCTCCGACGTCCGTCCTCAATGACCGCGGGTTAGGTGTTGGTGGGAGCCGGTGGAGTCGCACCACGCGTCGATGCCAGTCGGTTTAACGACGGCCGGGTTACAATCGGCTGACTGGAACGGCTCCCGAAAATTGGACGCGCGTGCCGGACTCGCACCGGCGTAAGACGGTTTTGCGGACCGCTGGATCGCTCCTCTCCCAACGCGCGAAAAAACTGGTGGAGCCGGCGGGATTCGCACCCGCACCCGGCGGATTAAAAGTCCGCTGTGCTACTGTTAAAACACCACGGCTCCGTGAGCGCGCGCGTGGCCGGATTGCCACGCGCGCACGTAAACTGGCCCCTGCCGGACTTGGGCCGCCGGCTGGCTTCACTGGGATCCGAGGGGGCAAAGCGGACTCCGGTCTCGGATCAAGAACCGGCGCTTCCTTAAGGAAAATCACTGGGAGCGCGGCCGCCCTCGTCCGCATCGGAAAAATGCGGACAGGCAAAACTCGCGCGCTCCCTCGCAAAAAAAGAACACACACCGTCGTCCCTCTCGGCAGACGAAATGTCTGCCGGATTGGACGGCCGCGGGATTTGGTGCGGACGTTGGGCTGATTGACTGGGCTCAGCGATGAAGCCGCTTATGGAATATGGAAAAACTTCTGACTCGTTCCCGGAAGCGGCCCCATCAGGGCACAAAAAAACCCACTTCCGGGCGGAAGTGGGCCTCGCGTGAGGCTTAAATTAAGCCTCGTCGTTAGGTAATACCACTTCCCAAAGGATTCGTATAGTCGGGTCGATTAAGACCGCGTTCGTTACGGACCCTCGATGTCGTCATTCGCGGATGAATCGCCGCGCACAACGAGTGCCATCCGGTTAGCCGGAGGGCGGAGAGTTGGATAAATTGGGCGGATTTCATGGGAAGATGCGGAGAGACGGTGGAGTGACTGAAGAGTTACAACGGTGGTTGGGAATTAAAAATCAAGGGGTCGACTGAAGATTATTTCTGGTTCGTGGTTAAAGTTGTTCGATGACGGCGCAGAACATAGCGGAACGCCTCCGCTCTTGCCATGCGTGATTCCCCAGTGAGCCTGACCGGCCAGTCATGTTTGAATCTCTCTTCTCCGAACGCGGCCTGTCATTGGACCGGCTCAAGGTTTTAATCGAGGTGCGCGATGCCGGCAGCATCGCCCAAGCCGCGCCGGGTGATCCCGTGCGCCAGAGCCAGTATAGCCGGCAGCTCCGCGAGCTTTCCGAGTTTTTCGGCTGCGAAGTCGCGCAACGGAAAGGGAAGATTTTGAAACTCACCGCCCAAGGCGAGAGACTCGCCGAACTGGCGCGCGAACAATTGCGCTCGCTCGAAGATTTCCGCGCCGAGTGCCGCGAGGAGAACGTGGCCTTCACCATCGGCGCCGGCGACAGCCTGATCCAGTGGCTCGTGATTCCGCGGCTCGGCGGGATCATCGAGCACTTTCCCGGCACGCGCTTCGCCACGTCCAATCTGCGGACCAACGAAATCGTGCGACAGCTCAACGAGGGTCGGCTGGATTTCGGCATCATCCGCAAGAGCGCCATGGGGCCCGGGCTGAAATCGGTTTCGCTGGGCATCGTCAGCTACGTCGCGCTCGTGCCTGACGCTTTGGCGCGGCGAAAGAAAAAGTTCACCTTGCACGAAGTCTTGAGCGAGTTGCCGCTCGCGACGCAGACGACCGACGGGCAGTTCACAGCGGGTGTGCGCGAAATCGCGAAATCCCTCGCGATCACCTTGAAGCCCGCGCTGGCGTGCCAGTCCTTCCCGCAAACCATGGCGGCGGTAAAATCGGGCCGCTTCGCAGCGATCGTGCCAGAACTCGCCGTTCGCGATCTCACGGACGGACCGACGCACCGGATTTCCGGCGAACTCCTTCGACCGCTGGATCGGGAGGCCATGCTCGCTTGGAATCCACGACTCGTGCGGATTCGCCCGAATGCCTTAAAAATCAGCGCGGCACTGCACGCCGCCTTGCGAATTGGTTAAAAACTTCAACCCGACCGAACACGGAACGCCCTTCCGCTATAGTAAGACGGCGCACCGTCGTGCTGACTCTGCGGTCACGTTCGAGCAGCCTGCACGGCGAGGCGCGGAACAGAGAAATCTTTCGGCCGCAGCCGAAGGCACCGAGCGGCCGAAACAGAGATGTCGCACTACGGATCTGGATGCGTTCTCTCGCCGCCGTTGACAGTGGGCTGGGTGGTTGAACCATGAGGGGAACCTGATCGCGACTGGCGTTACCATCAGACGAAATGCGTCGCGTAACCTTCCTCATTATGACCCTCGAAATCACCGCCCGCGAGTGGCGGCGCGTCCTATGCTTGGGGTTAGTGCTGGCGATGGCACCGGCCCTCGCTGCCGACACGCCCGCGACCATGGGCGATCCTGCTGCCGCCTCCCGCGCTGCGTCCAGCGACGTGGCTGCCATCGTTTCGACGACGCCGATGAAGGCCGAAGCCGAGGACGCAGGCGTACACGGGCAGCTCGTCGTCGCACCGGAAATCCTCAGCCCCGATCAGCGCAACGACTTGGTCTACACCATTACGGCGGAGCCGCGTTATGGCCGCGTCGGACTGGCGGGGGGCGGCGATGAGGCGGATTTCTTCAAGAACAAGACGTCGCGGCTCGGCTATTTCGCGTATCGCGCGCAGGACGATTACGCGGGCGAGGATTCCTTCAGCTACAGCGTGCGCAATGAAACGTCCGGCCTGGTGTTCAAGAACACGGTGGTGATCGCGGTGAAGCCGCCTGCCGCCGTCGTACTGCAGAAGTTCGAGGTCAGCGCCGCCCGCGAACACGCCATGGAGGTTCGCGGCGTCACGCTCACGACCCGTCCAAACATTCCGGTCGCGCAGAAGGTCCCCGCCCACGAGGATTTCATGACGCCCGCCGACCGGCTCGCCATCGCCAACCCCAAGGTCGCATACCTTCTTGACGACAAGGCGAAACCACAGAGCGGCACGGCCAAGCTCGATCGCGCCACCGGCCAGCTCACCTATGCGCCCAACCCGGGCTTCATCGGCGAAGATCGCTTCAAGTATTACACGATCGACGAAAACAATCCGGCCCTAGGGGTGGAAAATGCCGTCTCGGTCAACGTCGAGCCCATCCGCAACGTAAAACACATCGCCTTCGATCGCTCCCGCGCCCGCGAAGTGGATCTCGTGTTCGTCATCAACAATTCGCCCTCGATGGCCGCGCACCAGAACCAGATCGCGGCCAACCTCAGCCGCTTTCGGCAGCTCTTTCACACGCGGGGACTCGACTACCGCATCGGCGTGCTGACGACCGATTTCGTGAACGCGGAGCCGGGCACCCGGCCCGGCGATCAGCCCTTTTTTAAGGAGGTCCGCTCCGTGCAGCTCGACGCCGCGGGCAAACCGGTGCTCGACCGCCGCGATCAGCCGAAGCAGATCACGAAGCGCGTCGCGAGCAACGGCACGCTCGTGACGCTGCCGGCGATGGCGCAGCCGTGGGTCACCCCGCAGACGCCCGACAGCGTTTTTGCCGAGCTCGTGAAAGTCGGCACGAATGGCGAGAGTAACCGCACGGCGTTCACCGCGGTGTATAACTTCGTCGCGGGTTTTTCGAACAAGCAGCACGCGTTCCTGCGGCCCGACGCCACCACGATCGTGGTCTTCTTCATGGATGAAGAGGAGACGCGCATGGCCACATGGAAGGATCAAAGGAGCGGTCCTCCCCAAGCCGAATGGATCGAAGACGGCAAACTCCCCGACTTGCTCAACCAATACAACGCGCGCAACCATCAGAAAAGCCAGACGCTCGACGGCTACATCAACTACTGGGTGCTGCGCCCCTTCATCCTCGTGAAAGGCAACCAGCGCGGAAAAATCGAGATGCACGCGGTGGTGTCGCCGAACAACGTCTCACACCGGCGCGCCGCCGAACTCACGGGCGGCACCGTGCTAAACATCGAGAGCGATTTCTCCGGCCCGCTCGCCGCGCTGGGCGACCGCATCGCCGACACCGTCGCCGTCGCGCTCGATCCGGTCGAGGGCGCCGCGACCTTCTACAAAAAGAGCCTCCGGGTGCGGGTCGATGGGCAGGAAGTGTCGCCCGACCCCCAGAACGGCTACATCTACGACGAACTCACGCACAGCATCCGCTTCCAAGGCACCTCAAAGAAGAAAGCCTTCGCCGCCAAAATCGACATCACCTACGAGGAGCACATGTGACGATGGCGGCGCCCTGATGTGGCGAGTCGCATCTGAGTCCAAAGCCATCCGCCGTCGGCTTGGAAAATTGGCTGTCCCGACCGCCGCTGCGCGGTCTACGCTGCCCGTTCGGTCACCATGCTCTCACCCGCCAACATCCAGCTCATCGGTCAGGAAGTCGCCATCGCCTGGAGCGACGGGGTCGAATCGTATTTCAATCCGGAGCACTTGCGCGCCGTCTCCCCGAGCGCGGAGACGCAGGGCGAGCGCGATGTGCTCGGCAACCAATACGGCGGCGGGGGCTCGCGGAGATTTCCTGGCGTGCGCGTGCTCGGCTGGGAGCAGATCGGCAACTACGCGTTGCGTTTCGAGTTCAGCGACGGACATCGCACCGGGCTTTACAGCTACGATTACCTGCGGACACTCGCCCCAGCTTAAAACTGCCGGAGCGGCTTTACGCCGCGATTTAGACCGCGCTCCACGCCGGAAATCGCGGCGTAAAGCCGCTCCTACAGCGAACCACCTGAAAATTTTCCCATGAGCGCCTACGTCTTCCCCGCCCGCACCACGACTGCCGAGATCGAGCTCGGCACCACGCTGCAACCAAAGTTCGGCCCCGATGGGCTGATCCCGTGCATCACGCAGGACGTCCACTCGGGCGACGTGCTGATGTTCGCGTTCATGAACGCCGAGTCCCTCGCGCACACGCTCGCGACGAAAAAAGCCACTTACTGGAGCCGTTCGCGCGGCAAGCTCTGGGTCAAGGGCGAGGAGTCTGGCAACGTCCAACACGTCCGCGAACTCCGCACCGACTGCGATCAGGACGTGCTCCTGCTCAAAGTCGAACAAGCCGGGGCGACCAACGCGTCCTGCCACAACGGCTACAAATCCTGTTTCTACCGCAAGGTCGCTGACCTCGAGGAGCCATCGCTGAAATTGCAGTTCACCGCCGAGCGGTTGTTCGATCCAGCGACGGTTTATAAGAAGAAGTGAGGCGAGTGGAGTAGCGCCGGAATTTTTCGGCGCTCGAGGTAGGGCGGGTTATCCTTAACCCGCCGATTGTGCTCCGCATTCCAAGAGGCTGAGCCGCACCGGCGCGTTAGGGATAACGCGCCCTACCCTCACACTCCGCCCGCCACGATCCCGCGTTCGCTCTTGTCGGCGAAGGCGATCACGCGGGCGAACTCGGCGCTCGCAGCTTCAGGGTGCGCGGCGAGTCTTTCGAGCGCCTGCGTGCGATTGAGGCCGTCGCGATAAAGGATGCGGAAGATTTGTTTCACGCGCTCGATTTGGACGGGCTCGTGGCCGTTGCGCTCCAAGCCGACCTTGTTGAAGGCCCGCACCACCGCGGGCGTGCCATCGGCGATGAAGAAGGGCGGCAGATCCTGCACGAGTTTCGCCGTGGCGGAGAGCATCGCGTAGGCACCGATGCGGCAGAACTGATGCACCCCGCCGTAGCCACCGATGATGACGTGGTCCTCGATCGTCACGTGGCCCGCGAGCATCGTGCCGTTGCTCATCACGCAGTCGTCGCCGACGACGCAGTCGTGCGCGATGTGGCTGTAGGCGAGAATGGTGTTGCCCGACCCGATGACGGTGAAATCGCCGTCGTAGGTTGCGGCGTGGATCGTGACGTATTCGCGAAAGACGTTGCGCTCGCCGACGCGCAAGCCGGGCGCACCGCCCTTGAATTTCAAGTCCTGCGTTTTTCCGCCGATGCAGGCGTAGGGGAAAATCTCGCAGGCTTTTCCGAGCGAGGTGCGCCCCTCGACGCTCGCGTGGTGGTGCAGCCGCGTGCCGTCGCCAAGTTGCACACCTGCGCCCACGAAGGCGTAGGCACCCAGCTCCACATCGACGCCCAGTTGCGCGCCGGGCTCGACGATCGCAGTGGGATGGATGCTCACGGCCATGGCTCAGCCTTCGAGTTCGCTGTTGTCGATGATGGCAAACATCAGCTCGCCCGAGGAGACGACTTGCCCGTCGACGGTGCATGTAACTTCCGCGGTGGCGAGTTTGTTGCCGCGGATTTTCGTCAGCTTCGCGTTCACGATGAGTTGATCGCCCGGGCGCACGGGTTTGCGGAATTTGATTTTATCGGCACTCATCAGGAGCGACGTCTTCCCCTCGCTCGAGCCGCGGCGGAGCATGAGGATGCCGCCGGCTTGGGCCATCGCCTCGAGCTGAAGCACGCCCGGCAGCACGGGATTGCCGGGAAAGTGGCCCTGGAAAAACGGCTCGTTGATGCTGACGTTCTTGATCGCGACGAGCGCATCGTCGCCGATGAACTCCACCACGCGGTCGAGCATGAGAAACGGGTAGCGGTGCGGCAGCGTGTCGAGGATGCGGCGGATATCGAGTTCGGTCTCGTGCGGCATCACCATCGAGGGGCGCGGCTTTTTCTTCGGGCCTTTTTTGCGCTCTTCCAGTTTCGCGGTGAGCGCCTTGGTGAGCTCGGCGTTGATCGCGTGGCCGGGGCGGGTGGCGATGATGTGCGCCTTCAGCGGCATGCCGAGCAGCGTGATGTCGCCGATGATGTCCAAAATCTTGTGGCGAACGAACTCGTCCTTAAATCGCAGGCCTTCCTTCGAGATGATCTTGTCGCCGCGGATGACGACGGCGCAGTCGAGGGAGCCGCCTTTGATTTTGCCGAGTTTCAGGAGTTCCTCGATGTCCTCGTAGATCGTGAAGGTCCGCGCGGCGGCGATCTGCGTCATGTAAACATCGGGATCGATCGTGAGCGAAAGGTGCTGCGTGTGAATACCACGGTCGTCGGCGGAAGTGCAGGAGATTTTAAGTTCGTCGCAGGGCAGCGCGATGATCGAGGACTGGCCCTTCGTCACGGAGACGGGCGCATCGAGCGTAAAATATTCGCGGTCTTTCTCCTGCTCGGTCGGCTCGCCCTGCATGATGAGATCGACAAATGGTTTCGCGGAGCCGTCCAGGATCGGCGGCTCGGAGGCGTTCATCTCGACGATGACGTTGTCGATGCCGCAGCCGCTGAGCGCGCTGAGCACGTGCTCTACCGTGTGAATCTTCGCGTGGCCGACTTGAATCGTCGTCGCGCGCACCAGATCCGTGATCTGATCGACGCGCGGGCGAATTTCGGGGGCGCCGCTGAGGTCGATGCGCTTGATCACGTAGCCGTGGTCCACCGGGGCGGGCTTCAGCGTCAGCGTGACGGCTTCGCCGGTGTGCAGCGCGTTGCCCTGAATGGTGACGGCGCGCGCAAGGGTGCGTTGTTTCATACGGTTAATCGCCGCAGTGTCGTCAACGCCCGCCGCCGAGCGCAAGCGCGGAGATGCCGGCCTTGACAGAGGGAAAGCCCGCACGTTACTCCTCAACTCTTCACCGCACGAAACCCTCCATCCGTAACGATCCCCGCTATGCCCGCAGCCAACGATATCCGCAGAGGCCAAGTCATCAAATTCAACGGCGAGCCCCACCTCGTGATGGAGACCCAGCACCGCACGCCGGGTAATTTGCGCGCCTTCGTGCAGATCAAGATGCGGAATCTACGCTATGGCAAAGCGCTCGACCAACGCTTCGCCTCGACCGACACGATCGAAGTGCTGCCCACCGAGAAGAAGTCCCTTGAATTCAGCTACGCCGACCGGGAAAACTTCGCGTTCATCGACCCCGATACCTTCGATCAGATCGAGCTGAGCGCCATCCTCGTCGGTGACACCAAAAATTACCTCACCGCCGGCGGCCGAGTGGATGTGCTCTTCGTCGATGACAAACCCCTCACCCTCGAGCTGCCCTCGACCGTCGCACTCAAGGTCGTGACCAGCTCCGACGGCATCAAGGGCGACACCGCGAGCAACGTCCAAAAACCCGCGACGCTCGAAACCGGGCTCGTGGTGCAAGTCCCGCTCTTCATCAAGGAAGGCGAGATCATCAAGGTGAGCACTGAAGACGGCAGCTACCTCGGGAGAAACTGAGCCGCGGAATTCTCCGCTTTCGCTTCTTCACTGGAGGCGGGGTGCCCTCACCCCGCTCAACGTCGCTGATTTGATCACCTCGCTCGCGGGGTGGGGGCACCCCGCCTCCATTTCGATCGCGCGCCCGCGACGGGCCCGCCCTACCCCTCGAGCGCCGCCACGGCAGCCTTGTAGTTCGCTGCGGCTTCCGCCGGATTCGACGCGGTGAAATTCAAATCGCGCAGCAAGCCGTCGCGTAGCCCGTAAATCCAGCCGTGCACGGTGAGTTCCTGGCCCCGCTCCCAAGCGTCGCGCACCATCGTCGTCTGGCAGACATTCGCCACCTGCTCGACGACGTTGAACTCGCACAACCGCGAGCTCCGGGCCGTCTCGTCGGGTAAACGGCAGAGACAGTCGTCGTGTTTCTCCCGCACATCCTGCACGTGCCGCAGCCAGTTGTCGGCTAGTCCGAGTCGCTCGCACCGCAACACCGCACGCACGCCGCCGCAACCATAGTGGCCGACGACCATGATGTGTTTCACCTTCAACACATCGACGGCGAACTGGATCACCGAGAGACAATTCAGATCGGTGTGCACGACGACGTTCGCGATGTTGCGGTGAACAAAAACTTCGCCGGGCAGGAGCCCGATGATCTCGTTTGCCGGCACGCGACTGTCGGAGCAACCGATCCAAAGATGCTCGGGGTTTTGCTGGCGGGAGAGCTTCTGAAAAAACTCCGGGTCACGCTGCTTGATCGATTCGGCCCACGCCCGGTTCTGAGCAAAGAGGTGAGATAGGGTTTCCATGCGCCGGCTGATGGTTTCTGCTCGGTATCGCTTGTCCATCCAAATCCCGGTGCGGCCCACGCGGATGGGCGCGGGGAAAGCCTTTGCCGTCCCTGCGGAGTTGCCTCTCATCCCACCATGCGCCCCTTGCTTTCTACCCTGTTGCTTTTCTCCATCATGACGCTCCCCACCCTCGCCGCTGACTCCGGCCTGACTGCGTCCCATCTCGTGTGCGAAGGACTCGCCGAGCCCACGCTGATTGATTTCGCCGCCCCGCGGTTTTCCTGGCGCATCGATTCCACTGAGCGCGGCGCACGCCAAACCGCGTTTCAACTCCGCGTCACTCTCCTCGCGGCCAACGGCCAGCCCTCCGGCGCTGTGATCGAGACGCCGCGCGTCGCTTCCGATCAATCGCAATGGGTGAGTGCGCCGCAGTTCACCGCGAAGGCGAAGACCCGTTACTCGTGGCAAGTGCGCGTGTGGGACGAGCGCGAACGCGACAGCGGCTGGAGCGCGCCGGCCTCCTTCGAAACCGGTCTGCTCGGTGCCAACTGGCCGGCCGCGTGGATCGGCGATGGCGTGGCGGTTGCTCGCGACACCGCCCCGCGCGCGCGTTATTTTCGACAGGAATTCACCGTCGCGGCGGCCCCCGTGCGGGCGCGGCTTTATCTGTCGGCCTTTGGCTTGGTCGATCCGTGGATCAACGGGCGCCACGTCACCGAGGATAAATTTCTCCCCGGCTGGCCCGACTATCGGAAGCGCGTTTTCTACGTCGCCTACGATGTGACGCCGCACGTGCAGGCCGGGAAAAACGCGTTCGGGCTCATTCTCGGCGACGGTTGGTATAGCAGCACGCTGATGCGCGCCTCGCAGGCTGGCTCGCAACCGCTCGTCTCGGCGTTTCTCGAAATCACCGATGCGAGCGGCAAAATCACGATCGTCTCCACCGGCAAGGAGGCGCGCTGGGCCGAGGGCCCGATCACGGCGCAGGCGATTTATTACGGAGAGTCGTTCGACGCGCGTCGCGTCGATCCACGCTGGAGCGCGCCCGAGCTGGAGAACTCGCCGTGGACCTGGCGGCCTGCGCAGTTGCAGGGCATCTCTGCGATCACCCTCACCGCGCGTCTCTCCCCGCCCGTGAGGCGCACCGGGGAACTTCGGCCCATCTCGCGCCGCGAGGTGCAGCCCGGCGTGTTTCTCTACGATCTCGGGCAAAACATGGTCGGCTGGGCGCGGCTGAAAATCACCGCTCCCGCCGGACAGGAAGTGAAGCTGCGCTTCGCCGAGATGCTTGAGCCCGACGGCACCATCCACACCGCCAATCTTCGCCGCGCCCACGCGGCCGCGAGCTACACGGCGCGCGGTGACGGCGTGGAAACGTGGGAGCCGCAGTTCACGTTTTTTGGTTTTCGCTATGTGGAACTCAGCGGCGTCGCTCAGCCCGCGGACGACGCGATCACCGGCGTGGTGCTGCACTCCGATCTGCCGCGCATCGGTTTTTTCGAGTGCTCAAATCCCCTGCTCAATCAGCTCTACGCAAACACACTCTGGGGACAGAAAGGCAACTTTCTCGACGTCCCGACCGATTGCCCGCAGCGCGACGAACGCCTCGGCTGGACCGGCGACGCACAGGTCTTCGCCCACACCGCCAACTACAATTTCGCGAGCGGCGCGTTCTACCGCCAGTGGCTCGCCTCACTGCGCGACAGTTATCGCGACGAGCCCGGCGGGCCGATCGGTTTCGCCGACGTCGCGCCCGACATCGGGCTGCGCTACGGCAGCGCCGGCTGGGGCGACGCCGCGGTGATCATCCCGTATGTGACGTGGCTGCATACCGGCGACCACCGATTGCTCGAGGAAAACTTCGACACGATCCAGCGCTGGGTCGAAGCGCAGGCGCGGGATTTCCCCGACGGAATTCGCCGCAGCAACCGCAGCTACGGCGACTGGCTCGCGCCCGGTTTCAAAGCCGCCGAAGCCCCCACGCCCTACCTGCTCATCGCGACCGCTTACTATGCGCATGTGACCGACATCGCCGGCCGCATCGCCCAGGAGCTCGGCCGCGCCGTCGCCGCCGAGCGCGATCGCGCTCTCTTCGGGCAAATCCGCGAGGCGTTCCGCCGCGAGTTCATCGCCGATGATGGACGCATCACGAGTGACGAGCAGACCGCGTATCTCCTCGCGCTCGGTTTCAACCTCATGCCCGACAACCTCCGCGAAAAAGCGACCGCGCACCTCGTGCGGAAATTTTCCGAGAAAGACGATCACCTCGCCACGGGATTTCTCGGCACGCCCCTCGTCACCCCGGTGCTCAGCGATACGGGCCACGCCGATCTCGCGTTCAAAGTGCTCCTGCAGGAGT
This sequence comes from Opitutia bacterium, assembly GCA_025360615.1. Taxonomy (GTDB): domain Bacteria; phylum Verrucomicrobiota; class Verrucomicrobiia; order Opitutales; family Opitutaceae; genus Tous-C4FEB. The sequence continues at coordinate 13,343 of JANYBX010000274.1, read as the reverse complement.
CGTATCCGGGCTGGCTGTTCAGCGTGAAAAACGGCGCGACGACGATCTGGGAACGCTGGGATAGCTGGACTCCCGAGAAAGGATTTCACCCCGACGGCATGAATTCGTTTAACCATTATGCCTACGGCTCCGTCATCGGCTGGCTCTACGACACCGTCGCCGGCCTCAAGCCCGACGCGAGCGGAGCGGGCTGGAAACACTTCGAGGTCGCGCCGACTCCCGGCGGCGGGTTGACGCACGCGAAAGCCAGCCTCGAAACTCCGTATGGTGCAGCGGCGTCCGAGTGGCGGATTGCCAACGGCCGCTTCGAACTCGACGTGACCGTGCCCGCGAACACGCAGGCGCGCATCGCGCTCCCCGCCGCCTCAACCAACGGCGTGACCGAAGACGGACGCCCGCTGACCGAGCTGCACGACGCCTCACCCGCGCGCACGGAACAGGGCCGCGTGACGTTCACCGTCCCCGCCGGCGCCTACCACTTCGCCGTCCCGCAAAAATAAAACCGCCCGCTTCTCAATCGGGGCGCTGCCACACCACCCCCATGAAATGTTTCAGCGGGATAAACGTCGCCCCGGGAAGAAGTCGCCCATACACCTCCGCGAATTCCACCGTCGTCAGGTAACGATCTGTGACGAGGTGATCCAGCCACGCTCGCGATTTCCTGAAGCGAAAAAGAAGTCCGGCCGAGCTCAACCCATAGCGAAAAACATCCGGCGCTAATCTCGCGCATGCGGTGCCGAAATGAGCAGCCACCAGCTTGCGCGGGAAAAACCGCCAGCGATCCACCAAGTCCACGATGATCAACCGCCCGCCTGGCTCCAACGCAGCTTGCAGCGTCGCCAGCACCCTCGGGATGTTTTTCAGGTGATGGAACGTCGTGTGACTCACGATGAGATCGAACTTCTCCTTCAGCTCCAACTCATCCGCGTCGCCTAAACGGTAATCGAGATTCGCCGCGGCTCGCTTTCGCCGCGCGATCACCAGCATCGGCTCTGAAATGTCCAGCGCGACGACCGCCTCAAACCGTTTTGCCAACTCGAGCGCGAGCAGGCCCGAGCCACACCCTAGATCGAGCGCGCGGCGGCGATGTTTTGGGAGATGATCGAGAAAGAAATCGTGCCGGCGCTCCACCACCGTGACGCTCTCGTAGCGCTCCGCCAAATGGTCGAACGACTGTGGATCGTCGGTTTTCAGAGGAGCCTCCGGAAAATTACACGACCCGCGCCCACAGCACCTTGAGGTAGCGGCTCTCGAGGCAGTTCGAGAACACCGGATGGTCCACGCCTGGCCCCGTGCGGTCGAAGAATTGCAGGCGGCGGTTCAGCCGGTGCGCGGCTTTGATCACGTGGCCCTCGAAATCTTCGAGGGAAAGCAGGCCCGAACACGAGCACGTCACGAAGATGCCGCCGACCTTCACGAGCGAGATTGAGAGCAGGTTGAGGTCCTCGTATTTCTGCCGGCCTTCCCAGTTGCCCGCCGCGTCGCGCGTGAAAATGAACTTCGGCGGATCGAGCACGACCACGTCCCACTTCTCCCCGTTCTGCTGCATCTGCCGCGCGTAGGCGAAGGCATCGGCATGCACGAACTTCAGCCGCACCTGGTTCAGGTTCGCGTTGCGCTTCGCCTGCGCGAGGGCGACTTCGTCGAGATCGACGCTCGTCACGTCCGCCGCGCCGCCGGTCAGCTTCGCGTTGAGCGAAAATCCGCCGGTGTAACAGCAGAGGTCGAGCACGCGCGCGCCTTTCGTGAAACGCGCGATGCCGCGACGGTTGTCCCGTTGGTCGCAGAAGAAACCTGTCTTGTGCCCTTCCGCGAAATCCACCTCGTAGCGGATCCCGTGCTCGCGGATTTTCACGCGGTCCGGCGCGGCGGCATTGGTCTCGTTGAAGGTCGAGGGCTTGATACCTTCGAGGCTGCCGAGATCGTGATCCACGTGGACGCGAGCAAATTTCGTCCCAGCCAGCTCGTGCAGGAGCGGCAGCCATTTCGGCAGGCGGTGCGCGATGCCGAGCGAATAAATTTCGCAGAGCAAGGTGTCGCCGTAGCGGTCTATCATCAGGCCGCTGAGTCCGTCGCCGTCGGAATTGATGAGGCGGTAGGCATCGGTGTGTTCGTCGAGTTTGAACAGCTCGCGGCGCAGCGCCACGGCGCGGCGAATCGCGCCTTCAAAATAATCCTCGGTGACTGGCTCGGTGGAGTGGCAGACGACGCGCAGCGGAATTTTCGCGCGCGGATTGAAGAGCCCGCCGCCGGTGAGATTCCCATTCTTGTCGTAGACATTGACGAAGTCGCCCGGCCGCGCGTCATCCGAGACGTGCCCGAGCAACCGCGGGAAAATCGCCGGCTGAAACGTGAAATATTTTAACTGCGCCCACGGCTTCGGCCACGCCGAGCGGTCGATCACCGGTGGCGGCGCCTTGGCGGGTTTTTCCTCGGGCGGGAAATCTTCATCGATCATTCGCTCCCATTGGGGAGAGCTGGCCCGCCGTGGGCAAATTTTATTCAGTCTTTTGAATCCAAACGGCCGGCCCGCGACACTCACCCTCGAAACCATTTCTTCCTCCCATGAAAAATCCTGACTCCAACCTGATCATCATATTCGCGTTCGTGATCCTGATCGTCGCGATCAAGCGCTACTTTCAATGGAAGCGGCACCAGCTCTGGCATGAAACCGCGCGGATCGCGCTGGAAAAGGGCCAGCCGGTCCCGCCTGCCGAGCCGATGGCCTGCGGCCGGCGCGACGCCTGGCGTTGGGGCGGCGCGTGGAGCCCGTGGTTCGACCTGCAGCGCGGCCTCGTGCTGCTGGCGGTCGGCGCGGCACTTTATCTGGCGCTGCCGGACCACGCCAAACCGTATGCCGCGATTCCCGCCTTCATCGGCGTGGCGAACCTGCTCTTCGGGCTGTTTTCATTCATGAAGTCCGGCAAGCCGTCCGACCCACGCGACCAACCGCCTTCCAACCGGGCGTGATCCCGCCCGATCCAGAACTGATCGCGCGGGCGCTCCGCCACGATGACCGCGCGGCTTTCGGCGAACTGGTCCTGCGCCACCAGTCCGCCGTCCGGCGTTTTCTGCGACAGCTCACCGGCGGCAACCACGCCCTCGCCGACGACCTCGCGCAGGAAACTTTCCTGCAAGCCTATCGCGGTCTCGCGCTCTACCGCGGCGACGCCCGGTTTTTGACCTGGTTGTTCGGCATCGCCCACAATCATTTTCGCAATGCCCGCCGCCGCGAGTCCCGTTCCACGCCGCAACCGCCCCCGCCCGACCTGGCGGATGAGGATGCGCCGTCGCCGGCCCGCGTGGTCGCGCTGCGCGAGGATCTGGCCTCCGCCCTCGGCCGGCTCGACCGCGACGAACAGACCGCCTTGCATCTTTGCTATCAACAGGGACTCACCCACCCGGAGATTTCCGTCGTGACGGGCTGGCCGCTCGGCACGGTGAAAACCCATCTCGCCCGGGGCAAAGACCAACTCCGCCGCCTCCTTTCCGCATGGAACCCATCGATCTGAATCCGTCCGACTCCGCCGACCGATCGCTTGAAGCCATGCTGCGCGCCAACGCCGGCGAGCCACTTCCCGACGCCGGCTTTTCCGCGCGCGTCGTGGCCGAACTACCCCCGAAACCGGAACGTTTTTTCGGCGCACGCGAGTGGCTCGGCACCGGGGTGCTCGCCGCGCTAGCGCTGATTTTTGGCCCGGGCGACCTCGGGGAAACCGCGCGCGCGGAAACGGTTTCACTGGGCAGCGCGTTCGCCCCGCTTTTCACGGCTTTGACCAATCCCACCCTCATGCTCGTCCTCGCCATCACGGCCGGCACGTGGCTGCTGGTTTCCGACGAGGAAGAAGCCGCGCCCGGATCGACTTCGGCGCCCTGAAAAAAGGCCGGCCGAAATTCGGCCGGCCTTTGAAATTAGAATTCGCGATGACGTTTACGCCACGCGCTCGACGACGAGCGGCGGGGGTGTCGGGCGTTTCGGGGCGAGACGGTAGGCGTTCTTGAAGTGGTCGAGCGCCTGCTCGAGCTTCGCCTCGTCGTTGTAGTGAATCATCATCAGCGGCTCGCCCTGCTTCACCTGCGTGCCGACCTTGCGGATCTCGGAGACGCCGACCGAGTGGTCGATCTTGTCGCCGGGAGCCATCTTGCCGGCACCGAGGAGATGCACGCCGTGCGCGATCATCGCGGCGTTGATCGTGTGAACGTAGCCGCGCTTCGGGGCGGGCAGCTTGCGAATGTGTTTCGCCTGCGGGAATTTTTCCGGGTGGTCGATGAACGAGATGTCGCCGCCCTGCGCCTTGATCAGGTCCTTGAATTTTTCGAGTGCCGAGCCGTCGGTGAGATGGCGCTGCACGGTCTGCTTGGCGGAGAGCGTGGAGCCCGCGACACCGGCGAGGCGCACGATTTCCATGCCGAGCTTGAGGACGAGTTCCTTCATGTCCGCCGGGCCTTCGCCCTTGAGCAGCTGGATCGCCTCCTTGATTTCGAGCGAGGTGCCGACGGTGTCGCCGAGCGGCTGGTTCATGTCGGTGACGAGTGCGACGCAGCGGCGCTTCATCGAGCGGCCGACGCGCGTCATCGAGCGGGCGAGTTGCTTGGCCTGCTCGAGATCCTTGATGAAGGAACCGTTGCCCCACTTCACGTCGATCACGAGGCCTTCGGAGCCCTCGGCGAGTTTCTTCGAGAGCACGCTGCCGGTGATGAGCGGGAGGCTCGGGATCGTGCCGGTCTCCTTGCGGAGGGCGTAGAGTTTGGCGTCGGCCGGGGCGAGATCCACGCTTTGCGTGACGATCGCGCCGCCGATCTTGGCGAGCTGGGAAACGAAGGCTTCGTTGGAAAGGTGGCTCTTGAAACCGGGGACGGAGGAAAGTTTTTCGAGCGTGTTGATCACGTAGTCGTGCTCGACGCCGCACATCATCGGGACGACGACGCCCGCCGCCATCGCGAGGGGCACGAGGACGAGGGAGGTTTTGTCACCCACGCCACCGGTCGAGTATTTGTCGATCTTCGGCTTGGCGATGAGGGAGAGGTCGATCACCTCGCCGGAGAGCATCATCTCCTCGGTGAGATCGGCCGTTTCCTGGGCGGACATGCCGGAGAAATAAATCGCCATCGCGAGCGCAGCGAGCTGGTGCTGCGGCATTTCGCCATCGAGCGTGCTGTCGATGATGTAGCGGATCTCCTCTTGGGTGAACTCGCCGCCGTCGCGCTTCTTTTCGATAAGAAACTCAAAGGTGGGCTTGATGAAGCGCCGTGTCGGGATGGAGCGTTTGCTGGTCATGTGTGATATCAGGAATGTGTGGAAGAACGGCCCGTGGCCGGGAAAGTTTGCGAACAAAACACACCCCCTGTCGAAGTCGAGCCCAATTCCAGCCGCGCACACAAAACTGGCGGGACATTTTCAACGTCGCAATCGCTCCGCGGTACGGAGCGACAGCCTGATCAATTTGGCTGGGTTCGACGATGGGGTCCGTGGATCGCACGCTCAGTTCAACTGGTCGGAAGCGGGGTCGGAAGAACTGCAAAAAAAAGGGCGTCGCGGGGTGAGCGCGACGCCTGATCCTGCATCGGGCAAACTGGTACGTTACTGGGTGTCGTAGATCTCGACGAGCGCCACGCCGGTCGGCGTGCCGACGCCGAGGACTTGCACGGTGTAGGCACCCGGCTGGAGCGTCACGAGCAGGGCGGCGTCCTTGCCGCCAGCAGCGAGAGCGAAGGCCCCGACTTTCGCGGAGGCGAGGTTAAGTTCCGCCACGGTGCTGGTGCCCGTCTCCCAGTTGTCGTTGGTCGCGACTTGGGTCGCACCGGAGAACACCGTGATCTTCGGATCGGGCAGCACGCCGGCGACGCCGAAGATCGAGAGCGTGGGACCGACGCCGCGGATGAGCACGGTTTTCGGCACGTTGCCAGCGATGATGAAGCCGGCGATGAGAGTGCCTTCACCGGGGGTGACGTTCATGCGAGCGGACACGTTGACGAGGCGCGCGCTCGCATCGGTATCGGTGTCGTAGATTTCGGTGAGAGCGACGCCGGTCGTGCTGTTGGGACGGAGCATGCTGGTCGTGTGGCTGCCGTTGTTGAACGTCGCGAGCAGGGCGGAATCCTTGCTGCCGTTTTGCAGGGGAAACGCTCCGACGCGCGCGGAGGTGCTGGCGATGAGCGGGCCATTGGCCGCACCGGCGAGGTTTGTCTGCCAATCATCGTTTGACGCGATGACGCCATTCGCGCCGAAGAGCGTGAGCATCGGATCGGCGAGACTGTTCGCGATGCCGAAGGCCGCGAGCGTGGGGCCGATGCCGCGCACGAGCAGATTCTTGCCATCGCCGGCGACGACGAAGCCCATGATGAGCGTTTCGCTGCCGGGGCCGGAGACGGCGCGAGCGGAGAAGTTCACGATCCGGCTGGAGGGCGGCGCGGCGACCGTGATCGTGAGCGTGGCGTTGTTGGTGCCCGTGGAATTAACGGCGGTGAGCGTCACGACATAGGTGCCAGCCGTGGTGGGCGTGCCACTAATCGCGCCGGTGAGCGTGTTGAGACTCAAGCCCGGCGGGAGACCCGTCGCGGTATAGCTCGTGGGCAGGCCGGTCGCAGCGATGAGATAGGTCGTAAACGCGGTTCCGGCGGTGCCCGAAGCGGTCGTCGGGCTGGTGATGATGGGGGCAACGGCCACAGCAGCGACGGTGATCGTGAGCGTGGCGGTGCTCGTCCCGGCCGAATTCGTGGCGGTAAGCGTCACAACCGAGGTGCCGGCGGTCGTGGGCGTGCCGTTAATCGCGCCGGTGAGCGGATTGAGGCTCAAGCCGGCCGGGAGACCGGTCGCGGTGTAGCTCGTGGGGAGACCGGTCGCGGCGATGAGGTAAGTCGTGAACGGTACACCGGTGGTGCCGGGGGCGGTCGCCGGGCTTGTAATCACGGGAGCGACTGTAGTGGCGGCGACCGTGATGGTCAGCGTCGTGGTCGACGTGCCGAAGGCGTTGGTGGCGCTGAGCGTCACCACGGAGGTGCCGGACGAGGTGGGTGTGCCGGTGATCACACCAGTCGAGCTGTTGAGGGACAAGCCCGCGGGCAGACCCGTCGCACCGAAACTCGTGGGCGAGCCCGACGCTACGATCGTGAAGCTGTAAGGCGCGCCGACGGTGGCGGGCGCGGTGAGAGGATTATTCGTCACGGTGGGCGCGACTCCGGCCGCCGCGACGGTAATCGTGAGCGTGGCGTTGCCGGTGCCCGTGGAGTTGACCGCACCCAGCAGGACGCTGGTTGTGCCGGTGGCGGAGGGCGTGCCGGTGATGACGCCGGTGGCGGCGTTGAGGGTGAGACCCGCGGGCAGCGGCGTGGCGGTGAAGCTCGTCGGCGTGCCGGATGCCGTGATCGCAAAGTTGAACGCGGCGCCGACGGTGCCGGCGGCGCTGAGCGGGGAATTCGTGACGATGGGAGCCGCGCCCGAGACGGTGAGCGTGAAGGCGTTGCTCACGACCGAGCCGGAGGCGTTGGTGACGACGACGTCGTAGGAGGCGGCGTCCGCGGCCTGCACGTTGGTGAGCGTGAGCGTCGCGGTGGTGGCGGAGGCGTTGCCGGTGATGTTGGCCCCAGCTTTGCGCCACTGATAGCTGAGCGCCGTGGTGCCGCTGGCCGTCACGGAGAACGTGGCGGTGCCGCCCGTGGTGGCCGTTTGCGACGTCGGCTGGGTCGAGATGGTGAGCGTGGCGGCGCCGGTGGCGGTGAAGCTCTGGCGGAGCATGTTGGACTCGTAGGCGGTGGGCGCGGCCTGGCCGGCCTGCGTCGCTTGCAGCGTGATCACACCGGGCGCCGTGGGTGTGACGGTGAAAACGCCGGCGGTCGGGCCGCTGATCGAAGCTGCGCCGGTCGAGCCGGGGACGACGGTCAGCGCGATCGGGAGGCCGGAACTGGCGGACGGCGCGACGGTGAACGAGCCAGCGCTAATCGCGCGATCGGCGAGGGCGGCGAAGCTGACGGACTGCCAGGTGGGGTTTACCGTGCCCGTGGTGTAGAATTGGTTGGTGCCGAAGCCCGCGTCACCGGGGACGAAGGTCAGCGTCGAGAAAACGCTGCCGAGATTGGCGATGTCCGACGCGCGGCCGGTGCCGGGATGCAGCGTGCCGAGGATCGTGAAACCCGTGACGGCGTCCAGCCGGAGGTAATACATTTTATTGATGCCGAAGCCGACATCGCTGCCGGTGAACGCGAGGGCGTTGTGGCCGCCGATGCCGAGGTCGAACTGATCGGTCGAGGCACCCGCGAGCGCCGGGACGAGCGAGCCGAATTTCGTGAAGCCCGTGGCTGCATTGGTGCGCAAGTAATAGAAAAGGTTGGCGCCGTAGCCGAGATCGGTGGCGGAGAATGTGAGCCCGAAATAGCCGCTGGTTCCACCAGTGGAAGGACCGCCGGGCTGCGACATCGGTTTCAAATCGGCGACCGCGGAAGCGACGCCGGAACCGGGGACGAGGTGCGAAAAATAATCACCGTCAGACTTGCGATGGATAAAATAGAGCTGCACCGAACCGAACCCCAAGTCGGGATCGGCCGAAGTGAGCGCGAGGTAGGAATTCGGAGTGAGCTTGCTGCCGATGTCCGCATGATTCGTCGCTGCGCCAGAAGCCGCGATGTAGCGGGTGAACGCCGCGATGTCGCCGCCAGCAGGAATCGCGGTAGACTTGATCGAGTAAAATTGGTTTGGACCGCCGCCGAGCGACAGATCCTGCGCCATGAAATGGAAGCCCGCGAGGCTCCCGCCAATCGCCCACCGGGGCACGAGTGTGACAGCGCCGCTAGCGGGCGTGATGGCGATGGAGGCCATGTTGTCGGCGCGGGCGGCAACGCCCCCGAAAACAGTGAGGGCGACGAGGGCGGCAAATAGTGACGGTCGATATTTCATATAGGGTTTTCTTGGGAACGGAGTTTGAGTTTGACTCGCCGAAGAGGCTCAACCGGCGTCACGAACGTCGTGCGACCGATTGGGGGGACGCATCAGGGGCGACCTGCAGCATAGCTACTCGCCGCCTCGTCGCCTATGGGGTGAAGTAGGTATTCAGGTAACGCAGTGTCGGCCACCGCGGGTATCGAATCCGCTAAACGATCATGACCCGCACCGAGGTTTCAATGATTCCGTGGACGATCGCGTAGCGCGTAAGCCCAGCGGTATTGCGGATATTCAGTTTGTCCATCACGCGCTGCCGGTGTTTTTCCACGGTCTTGATGCTGATCTTCAGTTCCCCGGCGATCTGCTTGTTGGTCGCCCCCTCGGAGATGAGTTGGATGACCTCCCGTTCCCGCTCAGTCAGCCCCTTCCCGACTTTCTGCGCGCGGGGTTTGCCGGCTTCGCGGGGATGATCATGGATGCGCTTCGCGATGGACGGGCTGAAATACGACTTCCCGTTTTTCACCGCCCGGATCGCCTTCGCCAGACATTGCGCGGACGCCTGCTTGATCAGGAACCCGGTGGCGCCGACGGCGAGTGCGCGGTGGATGTAGGGATCGTCGCTATACGCAGACAGCATGATGACGCGGGTGTCCGGGAGCGCCTCGACGATTTGTCGCGCCGCGCCGAGACCGTTGAGCTGCGGCATCGCCACGTCCATCACGACGACCTCGGGCCGGAGTTTTACAGCAAGCTCGACTGCCTCGCGCCCATCGCGCGCCTCCCCGATGACGGTGATGTCGGCTTCGAGCTGGAGGAGCGCCCGAAAACCTTCGCGAACGATGGTGTGGTCGTCCGCCAAGAGCACGGTGATCGGCTTCATGGGCGGGCGGCCCGCCGGGCCGAGGCGACCGGGATCCGGACCATGATAGCGGTGCCTTCGCCGGTGATTGAAGTGATGTTAAACTTTCCGCCGACCATCTCGACGCGCTCCCGCATGCCGATCACGCCGAGCCGCTTGTTTTTCCGGGAGAACAGCACGCGGTCCACGTCAAAGCCGCAGCCATTGTCTCGTATCGTCATTTCCACCACACCGTCGACGGTCGTCATCGCGAGATCGATCCGGGTGGATTTCGCATGCTGGCCGATGTTGGTCAGCGCCGCCTGCACCACGCGGTAGAGGACGGTGCGCTTGTCGCCGTGCAATTCCTCGATGCTGGCGGAGACAGTGAAATTCACGAGGATGCCGGTGCGCTCGGTGAAGTGCTTCAGGTAGGACTGCACGGCCGGGATCACCCAGAGGTCATCCAACACGGGCGGGCGCAATTCCCGCGCGAAGCGGTGCACGGTGCGCACCGACTTTTCCACCATGCGCTGCGTGCTCCGGATTTTCTGGTTCAAACCGACGGCGCCGATCAAGGCCGCGCCCTTAAACGTCGCGAGGTGCACGTTGATTCCCGCCAACATCTGGGCGATTTGATCGTGGAGCTCTCGGCTGATTTTTTTTCGTTCTTCCTCCTGGGCGGACAACAGCCGGTGCGAGAGCTGCCGCAGGCGCTGCTCCATCACGAGGGCTTGCTTCAACATCACGCGGTGATGCTGCTCGCTCTCGATCAGGGCGGCTTCCGCCTTCTCGCGGCGCACGATTTCCCGCTTCAAGTGCCGGTTGCTTTCCTCCACCGGCGTGAGCGTTTCAAGAAAGAACAGGGTCGAGCGCCGGCGGATTTCCACAAGCTGTCGTGGGATGCAGTCTGCCGGCGTCAGCGCCATCAGCGCCTCCTCGTGGATTTTTGCGAGATCGAGCGTTTCGAGTCCGAGCGCGACCGCTTCGCGACCCAGTTTGTGAGCCACGCGCAAAGTCCGGCCCGCGCCCCGCTGCAGTCGCACGCGCAAAGCTTCGAGATACCGCCCCGACCAGTTGATGGTTTTTTTATTCAAAATCTCTGCGCCGGAGCGCGCAGCGTGGGTAAATAATAACGCAACCGCATGGTCGCACAGACGCCTTCCGCCGTCGATGGGGTTAAAACCCACCCTCCCTTAAAAGTGCTCCTTTTTATTGGCAGGAAAATCCGCGCTTGCGAGAGCCGCGGGGGGCTTCGTGTAGTACGGGGATGCCCGTATCGTTTGCCATCGCCGAAGACCTCAACGCCACGCTCATCGCCGCGGCCATCGCCGCCGGTCTCGCGGACGCGGCGGCCTTCGCGCCCGAGGTGCGCACGGCCGACCCGCGCCACGGGGATTTTCAGGCCAACGGCGTCCTTGGCTACGCGAAGGCCCGCAAACTCAATCCCCGCGCCGTCGCCGAACAACTCATCGCCGCGCTGCCTCCCACGACTCGCGAGCAGTTCGACGTCTCCATCGCCGGGCCCGGTTTTATCAACTTCAAGCTCAAGCCCGCCACCCTCCTCGCGTGGTTGAAAACCTACGATTCCGTCGAGCACCTGAAATCGGGCGCCTCCGGTTTTTATCAAGGCCACCGGCACGTCGTGGATTTCAGTTCGCCCAACACCGCGAAGCAGCTCCACGTCGGCCACATTCGCGGCATGGTCATCGGCGAGGCGATCTGCCGGCTGCTCGCGTTTTGCGGCTCCGCGGTGATTCGCGACAACCACATCGGCGACTGGGGCACGCAGTTCGGCAAACTCATCTGGGGTTTCAAAAATCTTCGCAACGACTCCGCCCTCGCCACCGATCCTCTGGAGGAACTCGAGCGTCTCTACAAAGCCGCCGACGCCGCCTCCAAGGAAAACCCCGCGATCCTCGACGCCGCGCGCGCCGAGCTCGTGACCCTCCAGGCTGGCGATCCGGACAACCTCGCGCTCTGGCACAAGATCAACGCCATCAGCTCCGGCGCGTTCTCGGAAATCTACCGCCAGCTCGACATCCGCTTCGACCACCAGCTCGGCGAAAGTTTCTACAACGACAAACTCCAGCGCGTCTACGATGAGTTGCGCGAAGCCGGCCTCGCCGAGGACTCGCAGGGCGCGCTCGTCGTGTTTCACCCCGAGCATCCACGCTTCAAGACGCAGCCCTTCATCATCCGCAAATCCGATGGCGCCTCGAACTACGCCTCCACCGATCTCGCGACGATGCTCTACCGCGTCGAACATTTCAAAGCCGACGCCATCGCCATCCTCACCGACACGCGCCAGACCGACCACTTTGAGCAACTCTGGCTGACCGCCCAAAAATGGTTCGCGAAAAAAGGCTACCCACTGCCCCGTTTCGAGCACGTCACGTTCGGCTCCATCCTCGGCGAAGACGGCAAGGCGATCAAAACCCGCTCCGGCGACCCGATCAAACTGAAGGCCCTGCTCGCCGAGGCTGAGGAGCGCGCGTTCGCCCTCGTCACCGAAAAATCCCCGGAGATTCCCGAGGCCGAGCGCCGCGACATCGCCAACGCCGTCGGCATCGGCGCCGTCCGCTACGCCGACCTCGCGCAAAACCGCAGCAGCGACTACGTCTTCACCTGGGACAAAATCCTCTCCTTCGAGGGCAACACCGCGCCCTATCTCCTCTACGCTGTCGCGCGCATCCACTCCATTTTCCGCAAGCTCGCCCCAGGAGCGCAGACGCCCCCGTCCTCATCCGCCACTGTTTCCGACCGCCCCAGCGAATCCCTCGCCACCGCGCCCGAGACCGACGCCGAGCTCGCCCTCGCCCGCAAACTCGCCGGCTTCCCGAGCACGCTGCAGCTCACGACCACGCAGCTCCGCCCTCATTTTCTCTGCACTTATCTCTACGAACTCGCCGGCGAATTCAGCAGTTTCTACGTGGCGGAAAAAGTCATCGTCGACGACCCCGCCGTGCGCGCCCGCCGCCTGCTCCTCTGCGCCCGCACCCTGCTCATCCTCGAAACCGGCTTGCACCTCCTCGGTCTCCGCACGCTGACGCGCATGTAGCGCGGCCGCCGGCCCGCCTCGCTTCGCTTCCAACGTTCAGCGTTCAGCGTTAAAAGTTTAGCGTTGAGCGTTCCTCTTTCCTCGCGGTCGCCCTCCCGCCCGTCTCCGTCGCAAAGCAGCCCGCGCCATCTCCCCGCCGCGAAATCAGCCTTGCCGCTCCCCCTTCCCCCGCGCCAACGTCCGCCGCATGGAGTCGCAGGAATTTTATATCCGCCAAGCCACTGAGACCGAAGCCCGCGGCCCGTTTAACCTGGAGCAACTGATCTCACTCGCCGAGACCGGCTCCGTCACGCCCGAGACCCTTTACTACGACGCCATCACCGAGTGCTGGGTCGTCCTCGACGACAACCTGGAGATGAAAGCCTCCGTTTTCCCCGAAGCAAAACGACTCAAGCTCAAGCCGAAGGAAAATCTCCCCACCCTCAACCGCGCCTCCTCCACCGACACCCGCCCGCCCATCAGCGTCGGTGACATGCTCGCCGCCGCCGAAGGTCGCACCGACGACACGAAGGACAAGGCCAGCATGGAGATCGAGGCCCTCCGCGCCGCCGGCGTCGGCTGTTGGGCGG
>JANYBX010000426.1 GCA_025360615.1 Opitutia bacterium | reverse complement strand
CCGCCACTGGTGGCGTCGGTCCCTTGGTTAACGGCCGCGGTCCTGAGCGAGTAGTCAATCAGACCACCCGCCACTCTCATCCCTTTTTCGCCTCACGCGCCCCAACCGACCCATGGGTCTTTTCTCCTTCATCGCGCGGTTTTTTAAACAAGCCGCCGTCGCCAACCCGCCGCGCATTCCGGGAGATCTCGCGCCGCGCGGCACGCCCTACCGCCCTGCCCCAGCGCCCAATCCGACACCGGCAAAACCCCGCGTCGCGACCAAGCTCAACCTCGACGCCGGCCAGTTCACACCCGTCAGCGGAGCGGAGCTCAAGAAGAAGGCCGCGGGTCTCACGTGGAATTGGACGACGGTTAACTTCGACCGCCGCGACCAAATCCCGTCGTCCGCCGAGCCGCGCACCGCGCTCATCGACCGCGCTCTCGTCGCGCAAGGCCTGCTCACGCCCGAGCAGCTCGTCGAGATTCACGAAGTCGGCGCGAAGATGGCGGAACTCCGGCCGAAGTTCGCCAACGTCCAGATCATCGCGCAAAACGCCGTCGCTGCGGATGCAGCCGAGCGCCGTGCGCGCAAGGAGCAGAAAAAGGCCGAGGCCGCGCAGCGTCGCCAAACCCACGCCACCGCCGTCCTTCACCGCAAGGCCACCGACATCGTCTTCCTCGGCCGCGGCGTCTCCGGGGGGCTCGCCGACCGCCGCGCCAATATCGAGAAACTCCAGTCGCTTCGCCTTCCCGTGCTCGCCACCCCGGCCGACATCGCCAAGGCCCTCGGCCACGAAATCTCGCGCCTCCGCTGGCTCGCTTTTCACAGCGACGCCTCGGCGGTCACGCACTACGTGCGTTTCCAAATTCCAAAAAAGAGCGGCGGCACCCGCGAACTCGCCGCGCCGCATCGCGACATGGCCGCGTGTCAGGATTGGATTCGCGTGAACATTCTTGACCGCATCGCCCTGCACGACGCCGCGCACGGCTTTGTCGCGAATCGCAGCACGCTCACGAACGCCACCCCACACGTGCAGAAGGCGACGGTGGTGAACGCCGACGTGAAGGATTTTTTCCCGAGCATCACTTTTCCCCGCGTGAAAGGCGTGTTTCAGCAGCTCGGTTATTCGCCCGCCGCGGCCACCGTGCTCGCGCTGCTCTGCACCGAATGTTCGCGCGCCCGAGTGACCTTCGAGGGCCGCGAACTCTGGGTGGCGACGGGGCCGCGAGGGTTGCCGCAAGGCGCGAGCACGAGCCCCGCGTTGAGCAATCTCGTCGCGCGCGGACTCGACGGCCGTCTCGCCGGCCTCGCGAAAAAACTCGGCTGGACCTACACGCGCTACGCCGACGACCTGACCTTCTCCGCCAATGCCGAAGGGTCCGCGAAAACCGCGTGGCTGCTCGCGCGCCTGCGCCACATCGTGGGCGAGGAAAACTTTGTCGTGAACGAAAAGAAGACCCGCGTGCAGCGTCCGAACGCACAGCAGACGGTGACCGGTATCGTCGTAAACCAGCATCCGAATATTCCGCGCGACACCGTGCGGCGCATCCGGGCGATTCTCCACCGCGCCAAAACCGGCGGCCTCGCCGCGCAGAACCACGAGCAGCATCCGTATTTCGAGTCGTGGGTCGGCGGGATGATCGCCTACATCAAAATGGTAAACCCATCGCGCGGCTTGGAACTCAAGACAGCGTTTGACGCGCTCGCCAAATGAGCGGCCCTCACCAGCCGATGTTAACCCGCCCTCGGTTTCCGAACTGAGCTAAATTTAGTTCGTTGCCGCCAGCAGGCGGCGGAGGGTTTCGTCGACGAGCTTCGGGTTGGCTTTGCCTTTGGCGGCTTTCATCACGGGACCCTTGAAGGCGTTGATCGCGCTTTCCTTGCCGGCTTTGAACTCGGCGAGGGCTTTCGCGTTCGCGGCGATGGAGTCGCGGCACCATTGCTCGAGTTCGCCGGCGTCCGTCGGGGCGGCGGCGAGGCCGCGGCGGGCGACGATGACAGCCGGCGTGTCACCCGTGGCGAACATCTCGATGAAAACTTCTTTCGCGGCGGCATTGAGGAGGGTGCCGGCGTCGATGAGTTGGACGAGCGCGGCGAGATTTTGCGGGGAAACTTTCGAGGCGGAGAGCGGGAGTTTCGCAGCACCAAGTTCGCGGAGGAGGTCGTTGGCGATCCAGTTGCCAGCGGCTTGGGCGCGGCCGGGCCCGGCCAGTTTCGCGGTGGCTTCGAAATAATCGCTCAGCTCACGGTCGGGGATGAGGACGGAGGTGATCGTGTAGGGAATCTGGTAGTCGGCGAGGAGGCGGCGTTGCTTGTCGAAGGGCAGCTCGGGGCACTCGGCGCGGAGTTTTTGTTTCCACGGTTCGTCCACGTGCACAGGCATCAGGTCGGGGTCGGGAAAGTAGCGGTAGTCGTGCGCCATTTCCTTCGAGCGAAGCGATTGGGAGGTGCCAGTCTGGCCGTCGTAGTCGCGCGTCTCTTGGATGAGTTTTCCGCCGGCGGCGACGACCGCGAGCTGGCGCTTGATTTCGTGGGCGATGCCGTCGCGGACGAAGGAGATCGAGTTGAGGTTTTTTAGTTCAACCTTGGTGCCGAGTTTCGTTTCTCCGACGGGGCGGATGGAGATGTTGGCGTCGCAGCGGAGCTGGCCTTTCTCCATGTCGCAGTCGGAGATGCCGCCGTAGATCATCGTGTTTCGAATCGACGTGAGATAGGCGAAGGCTTCCTCGGCGGTGTGCATCGCAGGCTCGGAGACGATTTCCATCAGCGGCGTGCCGGCGCGGTTGTAGTCGACGAGGGAATCGGTGGCGTGGTGGTTGAGTTTGCCGACGTCTTCCTCGAGGTGGATGCGGGTGAGCGGGATTTTTTTATGCTCGCCCATGATGTTGCGCGCGGCGCCGGGGAGTTCGATTTCGACCGAGCCGTTAAGGCACATGGGCTGGTCGTATTGGGAGATCTGGTAGTTTTTTGGGGAGTCAGGATAGAAGTATTGTTTGCGGTCCCATTTGCAGACGGGGGCGATGTCGCAGCCGAGGAGGAGGCCGGCTTTGATGATGGCGTCGAGCGCGGCCTTGTTCATCACCGGGAGCGTGCCGGGGAGCGCGAGGACGACGGGATCGGTGAGCGTGTTCGGCGGATGGCCGTAGCCGGCGGCGACGCGGGTGAAGACCTTGGAGTGGGTCTTGATCTGGACGTGGACTTCCAGGCCGATGACGGCTTCGTAGTTCATGGCGAAAAAGTGGCCCGCGAAAGTCGCGAAAAAGCGCGAAAGAAGAGTTTTGTTTTCGCGATCATTCGCGGGTTTAGCGGGCAGTTCCTCAGAGGTTGGGTGTGCGCCGATGCCAATCGTGGGCCTGTTCGTAGGCGTGGGCGGTGGCGAGGAGGTCGGCTTCGCGGAAGGGTTGGCCGATGAGTTGGAGGCCGATGGGGAGGCCGCTTTTGGTAAAACCACACGGCAGGCTCAGCGCGGGGAGGCCGGCGAGGTTTACGCCGATCGTATAAATATCGCAGAGATACATCGTGAGCGGATCGGCGGATTTTTCACCGAGCTTGAACGCGGGAATCGGCGACGTGGGCGTGATCAACGCGTCGACTTCGCGGTAGGCGTTCAGGAAATCCTGGCGGATGAGCGTGCGGACTTTTTGCGCGCGCAGATAATACGCGTCGTAGTAGCCGGAGCTGAGGACGTAGGTGCCGAGGATGATGCGGCGCTTCACCTCGTCACCGAAACCTTCGGCGCGGGATTTTTGGTAAACGTCGAGCACGTCCTTCCCGTCTTTCGAACGATGGCCGTAGCGGATGCCGTCGAAACGCGCGAGATTCGAGGACGCCTCGGCCGTCGCGATGATGTAATAGGTATCAAGGCAGTAGCGCGTGTGCGGCAGCGACACCTCGCGGATTTCGCAGCCCTGCGCCCGGTAGAACGCGATGGCTTTCTCAACGGCTGCGCCCACCTCGGGATCGAGGCCTTCGCCAAAATATTCCCGGGGAATGCCGAGCTTCCACGGACCGCGACGCGTTTTCAGCTCGGCGCGGTAATCGGGGATCTCGGTTTGGAACGAGGTCGAATCACGGGAATCGTGTCCGGCGATGGCCCCGAGGAGAATCGCTGCATCCTCGGTCGAACGGGCGAACGGCCCGATCTGGTCGAGCGACGACGCGTACGCGATCAACCCGTAGCGGGAAATAAGACCGTAGGTCGGCTTGAGTCCGACCAGACTGCACAGCGCCGCCGGTTGGCGAATCGATCCGCCGGTATCCGAGCCGAGCGTAGCGATCGCTGCGCCGGCCGAAAGCGCCGCCGCGCTGCCACCCGACGAACCGCCCGGCGTGCGCGCGAGATCCCAAGGGTTGTGCGTCGGACCAAATGCGGAATTCTCGGTCGACGAACCCATGGCGAACTCGTCGCAGTTCAACCGCCCCCAGAGCACCGCACCGGCATCTTTTAATTTCTGCGTCACCGTGGCATCGTAGGGCGAAACGAAGTTCGCGAGCATCTTGCTCGAGGCGGTCAACGGCTGGCCGTCGACCGCGATCACGTCCTTCAACCCGAGGGGGATGCCGTCGAGCGGACCGCGCGACTGGCCGGCGGCGCGGCGCGCATCGGAAGCGGCAGCCTGATCGATCGCGTCAGTCTCATCATAGGAATTGAACGCGCGCACGCGGGCCTCAACCGCCTTGGTCCGCGCAATCACGGCTTGGGTGAGTTCGATCGAGGACAGCCGGCCGGACGCAAGTTGCGGGGCGAGTTCGGCGATGGTTTGAAAATGGAGAGGAACGGACATGGGCGTTACTCCACGACTTTCGGGACGACGATCATATGATCACGCTGCGCCGGAGCGTTTATTAGGGCGCGTTCGACGGACAGGCCCGGCCGCGCCACGTCGTTGGCCCAAACATTTGAAATCGGGAAAGCATGCGCCGTCGGCTCAACGCCCGTCACATCGACCTTCGCCAGTTCCTCGATGTGGTGCAGCACGCTGCCGAGCTGGGCGGAAAAACGCGCTTTCTCCTCGGGCGTCAGCGCGAGGCGGGCCAGTTCGGCGACGCGATCGATGTTGAGGTCAGGCGATTGGGCCATGGTGGATTAGAGCGCGATGGGCGCCGACGTTTCCGGTTTGAGGATGTCTTCGATGCTCTCGCGACGGCTGATGAGTTCGGCCGAGCCGTCAGGCTCGATCCAAACCTGCGGCGCGCGACCGATGGAGTTATAATTACTACTCATCGCGTAGCCGTAAGCCCCGGCGTCGCGCAGCACCATGAGATCGCCGATCTCGGGCCTCGGCAACTGACGCGGATGCAATTCCTCATCGGCGCCGCCCCGGGTGAAGACGTCGCCGCTTTCGCAGAGCGGCCCGGCGACAACAATCGGCTCCGTGCCTTGGGCCGGATCTTTGCCGAGAATGTCAATCTGGTGATAGCTACCGTACATCGCGGGACGAACCAAGTCGACGAAACCGGCGTCCACCATCGCGAACGTGGCGCCCGCGCCCTTCGCGTTGGCGCGGGTCTGCTTCACGTCGTGCACGCGCGTGACGAGCGTACAGGCGGGCGCGACGTAATAACTGCCGGGCTCGATCTCGACGCGGATCAAGCGGCCGGCGGCCTTGACGATCACCTCGCGGCAATGGGCGAACAGTTTCGCCAGCGACGCGACGTCGGTCTGCTTGTCGCGTTCACGATAATTGTGCGGAATGCCGCCGCCGAGACTCACGGCCGTGACTTGCGGAAATTGCGGAATCAACGCGGCGAATTCGCCGGCGAGGCGCGTGAGGTTGTCGTGCAGCTCCTGGATTTTCGGTCCGCTGCCGATGTGGGCGTGGAGCATGACCACATCAAAGCCCGCGCGGTCGGCCGCGAATTTCGCCGCCAGCAAATCCTGATGCCAGATACCGTGCTTCGACGAAGGACCGCCGGTGTCGCAGGTGTTGACGTGGCCGTGACCAAAACCGGGATTGATGCGGATCGAGATCGGGCCCTTGTAGCCGCCAGCGGCGAGCTGCGCGATCATCGCAGGCGAACCGATGTTCGGGAGGAGGTTGTGCTTGAGAACCACGTCGAGGGCGTTGTCGCGAAACACGTCGGCGGTGAAACAAATCACGGGTGGGTTGTTACCCACCGCATGACCGGCGTGCACGGCGCGCAACGCTTCGTTACCCGAAACGGCGTCGATCCAAATGCCGGCGGCGCGCATCTCGCGCAGGATCTTGGTCGCCGGACAGGCCTTCATCGCGAAGCGAGCTTGCAGGCCCGGCGCGGCGGTCATCGCCTTGATATCGGCGATGCGCTGACGAATCAGCGCACCATCATAAACCCAGAACGGAGTGCCCACGCGCTCGGCGAGCTGGCGGAGAAGAGAATCAGCGAGAGACATGAAACGGTAATTTTCCGAGAAGTTTACTTGCGAATCTGGTAGCCGGACGTGGCGGTGACGTCGGCCTGGATTTTGGTGAAGGCGGCGTTGACCTCGTCGTCGGTCAGCGTCCGGTCGGGGGCGCGGAAGACGAGGGAGAACGCGAGGCTCTTCGTGCCTTCGGGCAGGCCTTTGCCTTGGTAAACATCGAAGGCGGCGACGCGCTCGAGGGCGAAGGCGTTGCCGGCGGCGGCGCGGGCGGATTTGGCGAGGGCTTTTTGAACTTCGCCGGCCGACGTGGCGGTGGGGACGACGAGCGCGAGGTCGCGGAGCGCGGCGGGGTGCAGGCTGAAATCGGCGTAGCGTTTGCGCGCGGCGGAGGCGGCAACGAGCTTCTCGGGGAGAATCGCGAAGATCCCGGCGTAGACTTTGCCCTCGACGCCGGCGGATTTCGCGAGCGCGAGACTGAGCAGGCCGAAGCACGCGGTCCAGCCGTGCTCGATGTTTCCAGCGGAGGCGGACTGGCCTTCCTGCCAGCCGAAGGACGGGCCGGTGCAGGGCGCGAGCGGCTGGCGGGCGAGGTCGATGCCGGCCATCGCGGCGATAGCGGTGACGTGGTGTTTCGCCGTGTAGAAATCGGCGGGCTCGCGTTTCAGCCAGTGGCGCTTGGCGGCTTCGGCGATGATGAAACCGACGGCGGCGCATTCGAGATTCTGGCCGTCGTGCTCGATGAAGACGCGGCCGGTTTCGCAGAGCAGCGAGGCGGCAACGCCGCGGGATTGGTTGAGCTTGAGCGATTCGAGGAGGCCGGTGATGAGCGTGGGGCGAAGGTGCGACTGGTCCTCGACGAAGGGATTCGCGAGGGCGAGCTCCACGGCGGCGGCGGTGGAAACCCAGGCGGCGATCTCGGGGCCGGGACGGAGCGTGTAGTTGACGCACTCGTGAAAATCGTGGCCGACGAGGTAGTCGGTGGCGCGGCGGTTGAAGAGGACAACGGGATCGTCGTCGCCGACTAGGCCGGGGACGGTCACGCGCGCGGGCGGGATGCGCTCGGTGCCGTAGACGCGGAGGACTTCCTCGACGAGGTCGATGGGGCGGTCGAGGTCGTCGCGCCAGCTCGGGATCGCGACGGTCCACGCGGGGCCGCGAGCGGGGTGCTCGGTGGGCTCTTCGCGGGTGATGGTGAATTCGAGCGCTTCGAAGGCGTCGCGCATGTCGGCGGCGGGGATGTCGAAGCCGAGTTTTTCGGTGATGTAATCGTGGGTGACGACGATCTCGCGCTGCCACGGGACATCGCTGCCGACTTGGCAAATCGGGCCGACGACGTGGCCGCCGGCGGTTTCGATGATGAGGTCGATGGCGCGCCAGGCGGCTTCCAGAGCCGAGTGCGGGTCGACACCGCGTTCGTAGCGGTAGGCGGAGTCGGAGGTGAGGCCGAGGCGCTTCGAGGTCGCGCGGATGGACTGACGCTTGAAGATCGCGCACTCAAGCACCAGGTCGGTGGTGTCGGCGGAGACGCCGGAATTTTCACCGCCCATAATGCCGGCGATCACGACCGGACGCGCGGCGTCGGCGATGACGAGCATGTTGGAGTTGAGGATACGCTCCTTGCCGTCGAGCGTGGTGAGTTTTTCGCCGTCGGTGGCGCGGCGGACGACGATCTGGGCGCCAGCGAGTTTGCGGGCGTCGAAGGCGTGGAGCGGCTGGCCGGACTCGAGCATGACGTAGTTGCCGACGTCGACGACGTTGTTGATGGGACGGAGGCCGACGGCCGTGAGGCGCTGCTGCAGCCACGCGGGGCTCGGTCCGATTTTGATGCCGGTGATGATGTGCGCGGTGTAGAGCGGGCAGTCTTCGGGGGCATCGACGCGAACGGAGGCGAGCAAATCGGGGCGCGGACGGAGCGAGGCGTCGGGCGTGCCGCGGAATTTTTCCTGCGGGTAAACGAGGTCTTGCTTGAACCACGCGGCGAGCTCGCGGGCGATGCCGAGGTGCGAGAGGCAGTCGGGGCGATTGGGCGTGATCTCGATGTCGAAGACCGTGTCGCCGGGAGGGAGAACGGCGTTGATGGGCGTGCCGAGCGCGGGGCGGTCAGTGAGGATGAGGAGGCCGGCGGCGTCTTCGGAGAGGCCGAGTTCCTTGGCGGAGCACATCATGCCATCGGAGGATTCGCCGCGGATCTTGGACTGCTTGATGACGAAATCGCCGGGGAGCACGGCGCCGGGGAGCGCGACAGGGACGCGATCGCCAACGACGTAGTTCTGAGCGCCGCAGACGATGGTTTTCACGCCGAGGGCGTCGCCGAGGGAGACGGTGCAGACGGAGAGCTTGTCGGCGTTGGGGTGCTTGTTGCGCGTGAGGACTTCGCCGACGAGGACGTGGGAAAGCTGGGGCGCGCCGGTGCGGATGACCTGCTCGACCTCGAAGCCGAGGAAGGTGATGGCGCGGCAGATTTCGTCTTCGGCGGTGCCGGAGAGATCGACGTAGGATTGGAGCCAGTTGCGGGAAATTTTCACGGAGAAAGGGAAGAGCTGAAGTCAGATTAAGCGCGAAGACGCGAAGGAGCTAAGGTCAGAGCAAAGAAGAATTTTGGATTGGAACTTCGCGACTTTGCGTCTTTGCGCTTAATTAAGTTGTTCAGGCAAATTGTTTCAGGAAGCGGAGGTCGTTTTGGT
>JANYBX010000376.1 GCA_025360615.1 Opitutia bacterium | reverse complement strand
CGTAGCGCGGATCGTCGTGTAGCAGGTGGTCGTAGTGCTTGAGGTGCGAGCCGCAGCCGGCGGAGTTGGAGATGATCGCGTCGAAGGCAAAGGGGTCGATGGTGTCGAGCTGGCGGCGGGCGAGGTGGCGCGCGGTTGCAGGATCGCCGTTGTGCGCGTGGAGCGAGCCGCAGCAGTGCTGCGCGCGGGGCGTGATGACTTCGCAACCGTTGGCGAGGAGCACGTCGGCCGTGGCGCGGTTGACGTCGGAGAACACGAGGTCTTGCACGCAGCCGGTGAGGAGGGCGACGCGGTGGCGCGGTTTTTTTTGCGGGGATTGAAACGCGGAGGACGGAGGAAGCGGGGATTGGGTTGTAGGAGCGGCTTTATGCCGCGATGGATCGAGGGAGGTTTCGGATCGCGGCGTAAAGCCGCTCCTACAGGTCGGAGGGGATTCGCGCTCGGCGATGAGGGCGTCGGAGAAATGGCGTTGGATGCGCGGGGTCTGAGGTTCGAGTTCGCGCAGCGCGCGGGGGAGGAGCGCGGTGAGGCGGAGGGTGCGTGAGAGGGTTTGCAGGCCGGAGATTTGGCAGAGCCAAAGCAGGCGGCCGGCGGCGCGGAGGACGCGTGGATGGACGAAGAGCCAGCGCAGCGTGAGCGCACGGACGGTGCTGCGCGTGGGTGTGGCGACGATGCTGCTTTGCTCGACGTGGGCGCGGGCGGTTTCGAGGAGTGTTGTGTAATCGACGCCGGCGGGACACGCGGTGGTGCAGGCGAGACAGCCGAGGCAGTAGCTCATCTCTTCGGCGAAGGCGCGGGTGGTTTCGAGTTCGCCATCGGCGACCGCGCGCATGAGCGCGATGCGGCCGCGCGGGGAATTTTTTTCGCGGCCGGTTTCGGCGTAGGTCGGGCAGGACGGGAGGCAGAGGCCGCAGTGGATGCACTGCTGGAGGACGGAGTAATCTAGCAAAGCTAGATTACTCCGTCCTCCAGAACGCCCAACATCCAACGTCGAACTTCCAACGCTCAAGGGCCGGGCCTCCGGGTGCGATTGGCTCGGGCGGTGATCACGCTTTGACGGAAAATGCGAATGAGTTGGTCGGCTTCGTCGATGAGCGGATCGAGCAGGGCGGGTTTTCGACGAGGGGCACGTGGCGAATCAGACGCAGCCAGCGCCAGGTTTCGCGCATTTCTTTGAGACAGATCTTTAATTTGTGAATGAAGTCGTCGGTGGATTCCGCGTCCTCGGCTTCCCCGTGGTTCGCGTAAGGCGACGTCCCGGAGCGCAGCACTTGATTTCCGACGTGCCGACCAGCGTCGGTTCCGGGCAATTTCTCTGAAAGTCGAATGATGCGGGCGGAAAACTCCAGCAGGCGTTCCTCAAGATCGTATTTCCTCGGTTCCTTATCGGGTTTCATTGGGAGTTGGATGTTCGATGTTGGGAGTTGGATGTTCGGAGACGTCGAAGATTTTCCCCGGATTAAGAATACCCTCCGGATCGAGCGTGTGCTTGATCGCTTTCAGCAGCGCGTAGCTTTCGTGGCCGAGCTGCTGTTTTAGAAAACCTTTCTTCGCCAAGCCGACGCCGTGCTCGCCGGTGATGGTGCCGCCGAGGCGCAGCGTTTCCTCGAAGATTTCCTTCATCGCCAGCTCGACGCGGTGCATCTCGGCGGTGTCGCGTTCGTCGGTGAGAAAAGTCGGGTGGAGATTGCCGTCGCCGAAGTGGCCGAAGGTGGCGATGTCGAGGCGGTGGCGCGCGCCGACTTCCTGAATGAAGCGGATCATCTTCGCGAGTTCGCTGCGGGGGACGGTGGCGTCTTCGAGGATCGTCGTGGGCTTCACGCGGGCGAGGGCGCTGAAGGCGCTGCGGCGGGCGAGGGCGAGTTGCGCGGCCTCGGCGGCGTCGCGCGCGCGGCGGACGTTGGTCGCGCCGTGGGCGCGGGCGATCTCCTCGATTTTCGCGATCTCGTCGGCGACGGCGGCGGGGTGGCCGTCGGTCTCGATGAGGAGCACGGCCTCGGCGTCGAGGGGCAGGCCGACATGCGCGAAATCCTCGACGCAGCGAATGGTTTTGCGGTCGAGAAACTCCAGCGTGCAGGGAATGATTTTCGCGGCGATGATCGCGGAAACGGTTTCCGCAGCAGCATCCATCTGCGCGTAGGTGGCGAGGAGCGTCTGGCGCGCGGCGGGTTTCGGAAGGAGTTTGAGGAGGACTTTGGTGATGACGCCGAGCGTCCCTTCGCTGCCGATGAAAAGGTCGCGGAGGTTGTAGCCGGCGACGTCCTTCACGCATTTGTTGCCGAGCCAGCAAATCGAGCCGTCGGCGAGGACGACTTCGAGGCCCATGACGTAGTCGCGGGTGACGCCGTATTTGAGGCCGCGGAGTCCGCCGGAATTTTCGGCGACGTTGCCACCGATGGTGGAGATTTTCATCGAGCCGGGGTCGGGCGGATAAAACAGGCCGGCGGCATCGGCGGTCTCGAAAATTTTCTGGGTGATAACGCCGGTCTCGGTGAGGAGCGTGAGGTTTTTTTCGTCGAGCTCGAGGATGCGGTCCATCCGCAGGACGCAGAGCACGAGGCAGCCGGCGACGGGCACGCTGCCGCCGCTGAGGCCGGTGCCGCTGCCGCGGGTGACGACGGGCGCGCGGTGTTCAAGGGCGAGCTTGAGCACGGCGGAAATCTCGGCGGCGTCGCGCGGGAAAACGACGGCGCGCGGGAGTTGTTTCAACGCGGCGGTGCCGTCGAAGCCGTAGGGAATCAGGTCTTCGCGCGCGGTGAGGACGTTCGACGCGCCGAGGAGTGATTGGAGTTGGGGAATCACCGCGGCCAAGCCAACGCGCGGCGGGCGGGGTGTCCAACGGGAAGTAGCGGCCGGCGACGCGGGATGAGGCGCGAAACGCGCAAACCCGAGTGTCACGTAATACGTGACACTCGGGTTTCCAGGGAGGGGATTTTGACGGTGGCGGGGGTGGCGCGAGGGCGGGGAAAAACGGGGCGTTGCCTCGCGACGGCCGCGAGCTAGGGTGCGGCGACTTCAATGCTGAGCCTACCGATTGCGCTGCTGATTATGGGACTGCTGGTGCTGGCCAACGGCCTGCTCGCCATGGCGGAGACGGCGATCGTTTCCGCGAAAAAAACCAAACTGAGAAAACTGGCCGCGAAAGGCGACGCCGGCGCGGGCAAGGCGCTCGCGCTCGCGGAGCAGCCGGCGCGGTTTTTGGCGCTGGTGGAGTTTTGGCTCACGCTTTCGGGCATGATTGCGGGCGTGCTGGCGGGTGCGAAACTCGCGGCACAGCTTGGCGCTTGGCTGGCGACGAGATGGCCGGAGATCGCGACCCACGCCGACGGGCTCGCGATGGTGATCGTGACGGTGGGGCTCACCTCGTTCATGCTCGTCTTCGGCGAGCTGGTGCCGAAACGCGTGGGCCTCGCGCAGCCGGAAAAGGTGGCGTCGCTGCTCGCGGGCTCGATGCGCGGGCTAGCGTGGCTGGCGGCGCCACTGCTGAAATTTTTCGAGTTTTGCACGGAGGCGCTCGTCGGGCTCATCGGGCTGAAGGCGCGCACGGCGGCGGACAGCGTGAGCGAGGACGAGGTGCGCGCTCTCGTGGAGCAGGGGCTGCACGCGGGCGTGTTTCAACGCGCGGAGAAGGAAATGGTCGAGGGCGTGCTCGCGCTCGATCAACTGCCGATCACGCGGCTGATGACGCCGCGGCCGAAAATAGTTTTCCTGAACATCGACGATCCCGAGGAGGCCAACTGGCGAAAAATCGTCACGAGCGGCCACTCGTATTTCCCGGTTTTCCAGAGCAACCGCGACCAGATCGTGGGCATGGTCGCCGTGAAAGCGTTGTGGGCGCACTCGGCCATCGGGCTGCCGACGACGTTGAAAAACCTGCTCGTGCCGCCGGTGCTCGTGCCGGAGACGTTCACCGCGATCCAGCTCCTCGAGCAGTTCAAGCGCACGGGAAAACACATCGCGGTGGTGACGGATGAATTCGGCATGGTGCAGGGACTGGTGACGCTGATCGACGTGATGGAGGCGATCGTGGGCGACCTGCCCTCGCCGGGCGACCGCGTGCAGCCGGAGGCGAAACAACGCGAGGACGGCTCGTGGCTGATCGACGCGACGCTGGCGACGGGCGAATTAAAAACGCTGCTGAGTCTCGACGTGGCGTTGCCGCACGAAGGTCAGGCGGAGTTTCAGACGGTGGGTGGTTTCGTGGTGACGCAGCTCGGGCGCATCCCGACCGCGGGGGATCTTTTTGATTGGAACGGCTGGCGGTTTGAAGTCGTCGACATGGACCGGCGGCGCGTGGACAAAGTGCTGGTCACGCGGGCGGGGGCAACCCGGGGGAACGAACCGGGAGGAAACCGCTAATCGGATTTCCCCAAGAGGGGAAATCTTGGGGAGGAGGCTTCGGCTGATCGCCTGCGCTGGAAAGGTTGGGCCCGCTGATCGCGGGCGGGGATCACCCGCCACCAATGATGAATTCCGAGGGCGATGAGCCCGAGGGGAATTTTAAGGATTCGCCCGTTGGCGAATCCCGATTAGCGGTTCCTCCCTCCGGCCTGCCGCCTGCGAACAACTTGTCGGCAAAAACCCTTTGCCAATCCGCGCGGGCGCGCGGACGTTTCGCTCATGGCGGAATCATGCAAGACCACTTCACCGGCCAAGCCACTCTCATCCGCGGAAGTCTCCTCCCGCGCGCCGAGGAAAGACGCGCTCTTCAACACGATCACGAGCGAAGACTGGCGGCGCTCGCTCGCCTCGTCGCGGCGGCGGCCGAATGCGGTCTCCGCGCAGATTCGGACCGCGATCTCGTCCTCCTCGCGTCCGACGAAGTAAGTTTGCTCGAAGGCACCGGCGGCGCTTGGGCGGCGCTCGGCGACGCGATCCGCGAACTGCGCGCGGTGCTGCCGATTCGCACGCTGGAGGACTACGGTTTCCCGGCGGTCGCGGAAGACGACGTGGAAACCCAAAACCCACTCGAGGAAAGCAACGCGCGGCTGCGGCGCATCGGCGGTGGCGTGGAAGCGTGGGCGTTTGCGGCGGAGGCGGACGGCTCGGTGTATAAATTTTACCTGCCGCGCGAGGGCTCGCACATCGGGAGCGAGTTTGTTTTCCGCCGGGGCGAGGAGACGACGCTGAGCGCCGAGGCGGGGCTGGGGGATTATCGCGCGCTGCTGGAAAAACTTTTGCTCGTCCACGCGCTCGGCGGAATGGCGTCGGAGGTGGTGGCGGTAACGCCCGAGGGCATCCTCGTCGCGAAGCAGGTGATCGGGGAAACGCTCGCGCAGGGCGACGATGTATCGCGGCTATTGCCGGCGGGGTTGATCGAGATTCCCTCGCGGTTTCTGCGGGCGAATCGCGATCACCCGCGTTTATTTTTTCTGGAAGCGGTGAACGGTGGCGAGACGGTGCGGCCGTATTTGGTGGCGGATTTGCATGCGCGGAATTTTGTGCGCGGCGCCGACGGCGGGTTGCACGTGATCGATCTCGTCGCAGCGCCGTGGCCGGCGGCGATGACCGCGCGGGAGACGTTGCTGGCGGACTGGCTGGAGCGCGTGCGGCGCGATCCCCGGGCGAGTGCGCTGCCGGGGGCACGGGATGAGGAGTTATAAGAGGCCGGTCCGCCGGTTGACGCTTGCCGGTCGGAGCGCGGGAGGGTTGTTTCCGCGGCGCGATGAGTTTGCCCCACGCTGTTTCCGTTTCGCCCATCTCGGTCGCCGTGGCGGACGATCATCCCGCGGTGTTGGAAGGTCTCGCCGCGGTATTGGAACATCGCGGTGGTTTTAAAGTGGGCGCGCGCGCGAGCACGGCGCAGGAGGTGCGCGCGCTGGTCGAGCGGGAGGCGCCGCAGGTGCTCGTGTTGGACTTAATGCTGCGGGAAGAGGATGGGCTCGCGCTGATCAAAGATGTGGTGGCGCGATCGCCGACCGTGCGGCTCGTCGTGTTTTCGCTGCAACGGGAGGAAGTTTACGCGGAACGCTGTCTGCGGGCGGGCGCGCATGGCTACGTGATGAAACAGGAGCCCGTGGACACGTTGTTTGCGGCGATCCGCGCGGTGGCGGCGGGCGGGCTGGCGTTTTCGCCGCGGGTCACGGCGCTGTTGCTCGGCAGCGTGAGCGGAGCGGCGCGCAAATCCACGGGCGGCTACGCGCAGCTCACCGATCGGGAATTGCAGGTTTTCCGGCTGACCGGTCTCGCGTTGGGCTCGCGACAAATCGCGGAGAAACTCGGCGTGAGCGTGAAGACGATCGAGGCGCACCGGGAAAACATTAAGAACAAACTCGGGCTCGAATCCGGTCCCGCGCTCGTGGCGCGCGCAGCGCTTTGGGTGCGCGACGGCGGGTCGGGTTGAAGGCTCGCGGCTAGGGAAATCTCTTAGCATAAATTCCGGTGCGCGGCCCGAGGTGGCGGCGAGTCAGGCGTGATAGTTTGGGGTTTCGACCCGATGAAACCCTACTATCCGGCCCTGATCGGGCTGCTCAAATCCACGCAGCCCGAGGGAGGCAATCTCCTCGAAATCGGCTGCGGGGAAGGGGCCTTCCTGGTCTACGCGAAGCAGAACGGACTGCGTTTTTCTGGCTACGACATCCACGAGCACGCGGGCTTGGACGGTGGGAGAGCCAGCAGGCTTCACCATCGCCTCACCCGGGCCGGAATTCCCTCGGAGGACGCGAGATTCGTGGGCAGTGAAGAGCCCATTCCGCGTGACACGGCCAGCGTGGATGGCGCCCTTTCGATCCAAGTGCTGGAGCACGTCGCTGACCTGGGTCAGCTTTTTCGTGAGATCCAGCGCGTCCTCAAGCCCGGTGGAACGGCGATCCACTATTTCCCCACGCGGCGCATTTTGATCGATCCGCATTCGGGCGTCCCTTTTTGCCACTGGTCGCAAACCTGGCGGCGGCGGCTTTTGCGTGTCGGTGCGTTTCTGGGAAAATATCCCGCGTATCGGAAAACCAGGGGCTACAGCCACGGGCAGTTCGTCGAGGAATTTGACCGGTATTTGGAGCGGATGGTGCACTATCGCTCGCTGGCTGAAATCGTGGAACTCTCAAAAGCGTGCGGGCTCAGCACCCAGCTCACGTGTCTTTTGCCGGCGAGGTTTGGCGCTCACCTCCATTCGGTCTGCCAGTTCTTCACCTCGGTCGTATTGATTCAGAGGAAGTCGGTCTGCGCTGCGGGATCGAGACTTTGCGCGGCATGAACTTCACTGGAGTCTTGGCGGCCGCGCTGCTGCTCGCCTGCACGGGCTGCGTGTCCACGAAATACAAACGCGCGCCGAAGAGCACGCCGCCGCCGCTGGCGTTGAACTTCGCGGCGGAGCAGTCAGCCCTCGCGCTGGCGCTGCACACGGTGATCGTCCAGAAAGGGCCGGGCTCGTGGCGGAAGGAGGCGTATTGGGACGAGTATGTTTGCTCGATCACGAACCGCGGCGCGACGCCGCTCACCGTCGAGTCGGCCACGCTCGTGGACGCGCTGGACGCGGATCAAGCTCCCGGCGACGAACCGTGGGCACTGGAACAACGCAGTCGGGAGAACATCAAAAAGTTTGAGCACAGCGGCCGGAAAGTCGCGGTGGGCGCGGGCCTCACGCTGACGTGGCTTTCCACGCCGGGGTGGGCTGCGGTTGGGGTCGCCAGCGGCTCGACGGCCATGTTGTTCGCGGGCGTCATCACCTTTGTCGCGATTCCGGTCTGGGTCCTCGGCAGCGGGGTGCGCACGCTCGTCGCCCGGAGCGGGGTGACGGGCGAGTTTCATCGCCGTGAACTCGCGCTGCCGTGCACGCTCGCACCGGGAGAGACGAAGAGCGGGGATTTTTTCTTTCCCATTTCCCCGGGCCCGCAGCGTTTGATGCTGCGCGGCGCGACCGCGGAGGCGAGCCAGGAGATCGTGCTCGATCTCGCGCCGCTGGCGGGGCTGCACTTTTTGAAACAGATCGCGCCCGGTGCGGGACCGAAACCGTGATGACGATGCGCGCCATCCGGCTGTTCGGTTTTGCGACCCTGGCATTTTGCGGATGCGGCTCGGCGACGAAATATCAGGCGGCGGCCAGCGGGGTGCCGGTCGCGCGGTTGCTCAACATTCCCTTTTCGCCCGCGCCCGTGGAGGCGTCGCTCACGACGGTGATCGTTTGTGGCGGCCCCGGTTCGTGGAAGCGCGAGGCGCTGTGGGATGAATATGTCGTCAGGCTGAAAAATTCCGGGGCCGAGCCGGTGATGTTGACCGGGGTCGAGCTGGAGGATTTTTCCGGTGCGGTGCGATTGGCGGGTGCGGAGCCGTGGAAACTCGAAAGCGAAAGCGTCGCGCTCGCGAAGGAGTTTAAACGCACGGGCGTGACCTTCGCGAAGGAGGCGCTGCCCGCGGGACTCGTGGCCGGGGCCGCCGCGGAGTATTCCGCCTACGTGGGCTGGGCGAGGCGGATTGTGCAGACGGTGTTTTACGATGGTGAGGGAGTGGGGCCGCGCGGTTTCGAGGGACCGGCGCCGGCGTCGGTCGGATTTTCCACCGCAGCCGGTTACGCCCTCGTGCCGGTGGCGATCGCAGAGCGCGTGCTCGCCAACCGCGAGAATCGCGCGGACATCGAGGCGGAGTTTCGCCTGCGGCGGCTGGCGCTGCCGGTGAGGCTTGCTCCCGGACAGGCGCGGGCGGGGTGTTTCTTTTTTCCGATGGGACCGAATCCGCGCACGCTGAAATTATTTTGGCGGCGCGGCGCCGAGAGCGGGGCGGTGGAGCTGCCGCTGGATTTTCTGCGCGGGCTGCATGTGCCGCCGGCGGCCGCCGAGCGGTAAACGGGACGGCTGGATTTTGACGCGTGATTCGGAAACGATGCGGCCGGTTGGCTTAAACTGATTTCCCTTCGTGGCCGCTTCACTTCTCCCGGACTATATCACGTTTCTCCGTGTGCTGGGCTGGGCCGCGGCGACGCTGGTGTGCTGGCTGGCGGCGGGTGTGCCGCGGATGCCGCCCCGGCGGGCCGGGCTCGCGCTCGGGATGTTTGGCGCGGCGCAGATGAGCTTCGGGATGGGCGGATTTTTTCACTACGATGTGCTGTCGTTTGGCGACTCGACGGGTGGGTGGCTGGCGCTGGCGAAGCTCGCGAGCTTTGGATTTGTGAGGGAATTTGCGCGGGGGTTGGGCGGTGGGCGGATGGGGTCGCGGCTCACGCACGTGCCATTGCTCGTGGTGAGCGGGCTGGTGGGGGTGGGGATGCTATTTCCCGGACGCTTCGACTGGGGCGTGCGGCTGGGCGAATTCGGGCTGGTGATTTTGCCGCCGCTGATCTGCGCGGATGCGATGCGGCAATTCGCGTGGTGGGCGGGCGGGCGGGGTGAACGCGGGTGGCCGCGTTGGGCGGGAATGGCGGGTGCGGCGGTTTATATGGGCGTTTGCGTCCTGCTGGCGCTGTGGACGGAAACTCCGCTGTTGGTGGGCGTGCTTCAGCCGCTGGTACCGTGGCTGCTCGCGGGCAGCGTCGCATGGGCGAGCTTGCGCGCGGTCGGAGCTGATGGGCGGCTCGCAGTGGGATTTGCATGGGTGCTCGCGGGCGTGGCGCTGGCGGTGCCGCTGGCGATGCGCGTGGTCGGGCCGGCGGAGGCGCGTCCGATCCTGCTGGCCGGCGGGCTGGCGGTGGTTTTTGGCGAGGCCGGATTTTTGTTCGCGTGGTGGCAGGCGCTCGCGATGGCGCAGCAACTCGCGGCGGCGCGGCGCGAGGCGGCGAGCCGGGCGAAGACGGAGTTTCTGGCGTTTCTCGGGCACGAGTTGCGCACGCCGTTGCAGGCGATCCTCGGTCGGGCCGAGCTGCTGCGGGGCGACGACGATCCGGCTGCGCGGGGAGCGGCGGTGGCGACCATCGCGGCGGAGGGACGCGTGATGCTGAATCTCGTGAACGATCTGCTCGATCTCGGCGCGATCGAGGCGGGGCGCTTCGAACTGCGGCCGCAGGTGTTTTCACTGCGAACATTGCTCGGCGCGATCGCTGGAACGCATGGTGCGGCGGCGCGGGCCACGGGATTGGAGTTTGAACTCACGGTGGCGCCCGATGTGCCGGATGGAATCGTGGGCGACGAGGCGCGCTGGCGGCAAGTGCTGGGGAATCTGCTGGGCAACGCGGTGAAATACACGGTGGCAGGTCGAGTGGAGTTGGGCGTCACGCGCGAGCCGGCGGGCGCGGGTGATGCGGTGGATGCGGCGCGGGTGCGACTGGTCGTGCGCGACACGGGGATCGGTCTGCCGCCGGAAAAAATCGCGCAGCTTTTCACGTTGTTCACGCGGTTCGATGGGGGTGTGGCCGTGGCCCGCGAAGGCGCCGGAGTGGGGTTGGCGTTGGTGAAGCGGCTCGTCGATCTCATGGGAGGAACCGTGACGGCGTTGAATCGCAGCGACGGGTTGGGCGCGGAGTTCACCGTGGAACTGGTCGTGCCGACCCTCGCAGTCGAGGTCCGAGGGGCGGAGGCGATAGTCGCCGTGCGGCCGAGCGAAGGGAGCGGGTTGCGGGTGCTCGTCGTCGAGGATCATCCGGCGACGCGCGAGGTGCTGATGGATTTTCTGCGCTCGCTGGGACATGCGCCGACGGCGGCGGCGGATGGGGTCACGATGTGGGTGGCGCTGGCAGGCGGAGAATTCGACGCGGTGGTGCTCGACGTGAATTTGCCGGGCGCGGATGGCGTGCAACTCGGGGCCGAACTCGCGAAGCGACGCGGTTGGAACACGGGGCCCAGAATTGTCGGTTGCTCCGCCGATGGGCAGCCGGAAATGCGAGCGGCGGCGTTGGCGGCAGGGATGGACGCGTTTTTGGTGAAGCCGGTGAGCCGCGCGGAGCTGGGAGCGGCGCTGGAGGGGAAGCCCGCGGTGGGCTCCGATTTGTTTTCGCTGATGCGAACGGATGATGTGGCGGCCGCCGCGCGGCGGCGGGCGCGTGCCGAGTTGCCGGGGGAATGCGCGACGATTCGGCGCGCGGTGGAAGCGCGTAATTGGGATGACGTGCGCCGGCGGGCGCACTATCTGCGGAATTCCGCGTGGGTGCTCGGCGAGGCGGAGTGGGTGGCGGCGGCGGAAACGATCGAACGGGCGGCGGCGCGGGGGGATGCGGCGGCGATGAAATTGGGCATGAGAAGACTGGACGACTTCATCCCCGCGCCAGCGCGCTAGGGAAATTTCGAGACGAACTTATTTCTCCTCCAGCCGGCCGTATTTTTTTAGGACGGCCTGGAGTTTTTCGTGGGGGAGGGCGAGGGCGGTGTGCCCGTCGCGCCCCGTCATCGTCTCGGCGGCGACGAGGGCGTTGACGATCGCTTCCTCGGTGGCTTGCACGACGGCGGCGAAGAGCGGGTCGAGATCCGCGGGCGCGAGGATTTTCACGGTGCCGGGTTGGCGCGGGGTGGTGGGCACGGCGTTGCCGGTCGCGAAGGCGACGAAGAGATCGCCGGAGCTGTTGCCGGAGACGCCGCCGTTGCGCGCGAGGCCGAGCGCGGCGCGTTTGGCGAGGCGTTTCAAGTCGTGGGGGAGGAGCGGCGCGTCGGTGGCGATTACGACGAGGAGCGACCCGGTTTCGACGGCGGAGCGGAGCGCGCCGTCGGGAATTTCGCGGCCGACGGGCACGCCGGCGATGCGGAGTTGGGAGCGCAGGCCGTAGTTGGCCTGCACGAGCACGCCGACCGTGTAACCGGCGCTGATACGCGAGGCGGTGCCGATGCCGCCCTTGAACTCGTGGCAGATCATGCCGGTGCCGCCGCCGACGTTGCCTTCGGCGACGGGGCCGCCCGCAGCGGAGGCGAGCGCGGCGAAGACGTGCTCGGGTTTCACGTGAAAGCCGTTGATGTCGCTGAGCCAGCCGTCCCACGTTTCGCCGACGACGGGGAGCGACCAGGTGATGTCGCCGTCGCGCGGCGGGTGGCGGACCTGCCACTGGATGATCGCGTCGCGCACGACGCCGACGCTGTGGGTGTTGGTGAGCGCGATGGGGCCGTCGAGGATGCCGGCTTCGTCGAGCCAGGCGGTGCCGGTCATCTCGCCGTTGCCGTTGAGCGAGAACCAGCCGGCGAAAACGGGGGCGGAGTTTTCTCGGCCGCGCGGAAAAATCGCGGTCACGCCAGTGCGCACGGGGCCTTCACCGACGACGAGTTTCCCCTCGCCGCGGACGAGGGTGGTGTGGCCCACGGTGACGCCGGCGACATCGGTGATGGCGTTGAGCGGGCCGGGGTTTCCCTCGAAGGGCACACCGAGATCGCGGGCGCGGGGTTTGGCGACGGCGAGCGAGGCGGCGGCGAAAAAAACGCCGGCGAGGAAGAGGGCGGGGCGAAGGAAAAATCGCGGGCGCATGGGGTGAGAAAATATCCGGGCGATCCAGCCGCGATCCAAATTACGCCGCAGCGTGGGCGCAAAAAAGCCGGACACTGCGTCCGGCTTGGGCGGGGAGCGTCACGCGGGCGGAACGACCGCTCAGCTCTTCACGGACGCGAGATATTGCAGAATGTTCTGGCCCTGCTCCGTGGTGACGCCGGCGTCCTTGTAAACGATTTTTCCGTCCTTGATGAGATAGGCTTCGCGGCTGGCCATGCCGGTCACGCCGACGGACTGGCCGAAGGCTTTCATGACGGACTTGTCGGTATCGGCGAGCAGGGGAAAGGGGAAGTGGTTCACGGCCTTAAACTCCTTTTGTTTTTCGACGGGGTCGACGCTCACGCCTACGATCGCCACGCCTTTCTTGGTGAGTTCGTCGTTCACGTCGCGCAGCGAGCAGCCTTGCTTGGTGCAGCCGCCAGTGAGCGCGCGCGGATAAAACCACACGAGGGTGTAGGAGTTTTTTTTGTAAACATCGCCGAGGTTCAGCGTGGTGCCGGTGTCGGTGGTGGCGGAGATGACGGGGGCTGGGTCGCCGACTTTCAGCGGGTCGGCGGAGGCGAGGGAAAACATGGCGAGGAAGGATGTGAGCAGGAGGAGGAGGGGGCGGAGTTTCATGGCGCGGCACCGTGTGTCGCCCGCGGCGGTGGTGCAAGCCGGGCGCGCAATTTTTCGCACGGAACCCTTGTGGCAGTCCGCGGTTCCAACTCGCCCTGCCAGCGCGCAAGCGACGGCAGGCTTAAGGCAAAAATCAGGAAATAAAAAACCAAACCATGAAAACTACCATCAAAACCCAGTTGTTTTTAACCGCCGTTCTGGCGCTCGGCCTCGCGGCCTCCGCCGCGGCGCAGGATGCGACCGTAACCACGCCCGACCAGGCGGTGTCTCCGACGACCAACTACGGCCTGCTCGGCACGACCTACGCCGGCGCGGAGTTCGGCTACACCCACCACGTCGAGAGCGCGCCAAGCGTGCTGCATCGCTACGGTTTCATCTATAACACGCCGCTGCCCGAGGGCGTGGATTTTAACTTCAACTACGACTACACGACGGGCAGCGCGTTCGGCGTGAAGTCGCACCAGCAGGGCGTGGGCCTCGGCCTCACGGGCTACCGGCCGCAGAGCTGGGGCAAGCCGTTTTTGCAGGGTGACATTGGCTGGATCTGGCAGAAGGCCGGCAAGGCGCGGAGCGATTCGTTCGCCTACACGCTGAAGACGGGCGTGGAGTTTCAACTGCTCCCGGCGCTCGTGGTCACGCCCTACGTGAGCTACAATGGGGCGAAGCACCTTGGCGTTTACGAGTGGAACTACGGCGCGAAGGCGACCTACCGTTTCACGAAACAGTGGAGCGGTGCATTCGGCGTGCAGCTCGACGAGCAGCACAACGTGGAATACGCGCTCGGCGTGAATTTCCACTACTGAGCGGCGAACGCATCATCGAGCAGCCGGAGGTAGATCTCCCGAGCAGCCATCGAAACCTCGATGGCTGCTTTTCTCAATCGAGGCCGGTCACGTTTACCTCGTTGGGATAATCGACGGAGAACTTGACCGTGAGCTCGCGTTTCTCGGCGGGCTTGAGGTCGAGCGTCCACTTGAGCGTGCCGTCGGCGGCGGGCTTCACGTCCTTCGCGTCGGGGGCGTGGATTTTGACGACGATCTTTTCATTCCGCGAAACGGGCACCTGATCGGAGACGATCACGTGCTCGGCGGTCTTCTTGTTGTTCTGGATCGTGAGGAGGTATTCGTAGGTGATGCGTTTGCCGCTGTTGGTGAGGCCCGTGTCCTCGGTGAAACGCGTCACGCGTTTGTGTTTCACGGCGAGGCCTTCGTCGGCGCCGAGGGCGAGGTCGAATTTCTCGCCGGGCATCACGGTGCGCAGTGAGCTCGTCGCGACGAAGGTGCCGTCGAGAAACACGTGCATCGCGCCGCCGAGCAGCGGGAAGTCGGAGGTGTTGGTGACGTCGGCGGTGAGAAACGCCGCGGCGAGGCGCTTGGGCACGGTCGAATATTCGGGCGCAGTCGCGAGGCGCGCGGAGGTGATGGGAACTTTCTGCGGGGAGTTGTCGCTGGGCACGGTGGCGGTCGTGGCGATTTTAAAGGAGGCGCTGGTGGAGGCGTTCTCGACCGTGGCTTGGGCGAGGGAGGCGTCGCGCTCGCGGGGCTCGGCAAAGGCCAGTTTGCCGCCGGCAGCGGCGGGAGCGTTGAGGCTGCGGGCCTCTTTTGTTTTCACCTCGAACGGGCTCAACACGATGGCGTCGTTCGCATCGGCCCGCATCAGTCGCGGCACAAAAACATCCAGCGCCCAGGGTGCGAGCTGCGGGGCCGCTCCGCCCAGGCTGGGGCGCGCGGTCGAGAGGGTGAGGGCGATGTCTTTCCAGTCTTCGCCGGTATTTTGGCGGATGACGCCAAAATAACTCAGCTCGACGGCGTGTTCGCCGCTGAGCACGCGGGCATCGTAGCTTGGCGACCAGCTGGCGCCGGGCAGGGCGTAGCTGAGGGCGAGATCGAGTTTGCCGGCGGACTTGGCGTCGAGGCGCACGGTCACGGTTTTGTAGTTTCGCCCGCCGGCGCCGCGGAGCTGGTTGAGCTGCTGCTCGACGGCCGTGATTTTTTCGACGAGCGCGGCGCGTTGCTCATCGAGGGTGGCGACCTCGGCGGAAATCCTGGCGCGTTGCTCGGTCACGAACGCGAGGGCCGTGGTGAGATCGGCGAGGGCGGGGCGGGGGGCGTCCTTCGTCGGCGGGGAAACGAGGGAGGCCTCGATGCGCTCGACGGAGGTGCGCTGGGCGTCGAGGAGCTTGGCGCGGTCATCGAGGGCGCGGCGCTGTTTGCCGAGGCCGCGGAGCTCGTCCTCGAGGGTTTTCACCCGCTCGTTGGGCGTGAAGTCGAGGTAGGCCGTGCGGGCGGTCACATCGAGGATCGTGGCCTCGGCGGTGCCGCGACCGGAGACTTGGAGCGATTGGTCGAGCAGCGTGGCTGGCAATTTTTCGAAGGTGATTTCGACAGCGCCAGGGGCGAGGTCGAGCGCGGCGGTGCGGGTGACG
Source organism: Opitutia bacterium (assembly GCA_025360615.1). Taxonomy (GTDB): domain Bacteria; phylum Verrucomicrobiota; class Verrucomicrobiia; order Opitutales; family Opitutaceae; genus Tous-C4FEB. Next base: position 17,277 of record JANYBX010000376.1, on the reverse strand, counting down.
ACGGCGCGATCCGCGTAAACGGTGACGGCGGTCAGGCGGGAATCGACGGGTGCGGCGGCGAGGGAGCCGAGGGCAAACAGGAGCGCGAGCGAGGCGAACGGCAGGGGGATTTTCATGGCGAGAGGGGAGGGGGCGAGGGGGTGAGCTAACCCGGTTTGGAAGGGATTTTTCTGGGCTGGAGCCGTCAGACTGGCGCGCGCCGGAGCCCGGGACGGGAGATTTTCGGAACTTGCGCCGAGGCCGCGAGGACTAAAATGTGTCTGCCCTTGCCGTTGCAACGGTCGTCTCGCCGAGTGGGCCCCAAGCCTCTTCGCGACCACGGCTTTCGCTCGGTTTCGACCCATTTCCCGATTTTTTTCGCCCACCCGCCGCCTTTCCTCATGTCGTTCTCATTGTCTCCCCGTTTCCGGCAAGCTCGTCTTCTCGCTGTCATGCTCCTGGCTTCGCTGGGCACCGCGCTCCTCGGCCAGTCCAACCAGCCTTCCGCGAGCGAAGGATTTGATCCGAACGTCAACGGCGTCGTCAACGTCGTGCTCCCGCAGAGCGGCGGCAAAGTGATCCTAGGCGGCGCGTTTACCACGATCCGGCCGAATAACGCCGTGGACAACGTGGACCGCAACTACCTCGCGCGCGTCAACGCCGATGGCACGCTCGATTTCGATTTCGACCCTAACGCCAACGGCCAGATCTTCGCCATGGCCGCGCAGTCCGACGGCAAAATTATCGTCGGCGGCGCCTTCACGACGATCAGCGGCGTCCCGCGCAATCGCATCGCCCGCCTGAACACCAACGGCTCCCTCGACCTCACGTTCGATCCCAATCTTGGCGGCGGACTCGCCCCGGAAGTTTACGCGCTGCTCGTGTTGCCCGACGACCGCATTGTCGTCGGTGGCTCGTTCACCACAGTGGGCGGCGTCACGCGCAACCGCCTCGCGCGGCTCGCGAAGACCGGCGCGTTGGAGCCCTTCAATCCCAACGCCAACGGCGCGGTGCTCAGCCTCGCCCGCCAAGTCGATGGCTCGCTGCTCATCGGCGGCAGTTTCACCACCTTCCAGCCGACCGGTGACACGGTGGCGACCGCGCGCCGCTACCTCGCGCGCTTCAAATCCGACACCCTCGATTCGACCTTCGATCCCCGGCCCGATAACACCGTCCACGCCATCGCGGTGCAGACCGACGGTGCGATCGTCATTGGCGGCACTTTTGGCAACCTCCAGCCCGGTGCCAGCGATACGGCCACGCCGCGCAGCCGGATCGCGCGGCTCGATTCGACCGGCGCGATCGACGCTTTCTACAATCCCAACGCCGGCGGCCAAGTCTCCGCCCTCGTCCTCCAACCTGACGGCCGCCTTCTTCTCGCGGGCGCGTTTACTTCCGTGTTTCCGAGCGGCGCGGCCGGCGCTTCGGGTCGCACCTACATCGCGCGCCTCAACGTCGACGGCACCGTGGACAGCAACTTCAACGTCTTCTTGAACGGCGCGATCCAGACCATCGCGTTGCAGCCCGACGGCCGGATCGTCGCCGGCGGCTATTTCACCCAGCTCCGCACCAGCTCGACCGCCAATCCGGTTAACCGCAACCGCGTCGCCCGCCTCAACGCCGACGGCACGCCCGACACCACTCTCGATCCTGCGGCGAGCGGCCTCGTGCTCGCCCAAGCCGTCCAGACGGATGGCAAAGTCGTCCTCGTTGGCAGCTTCACCGTCATGGGCGGCCTCACGCGCACCTACATCGCGCGCCTCAATCTCGACGGCTCCGTGGACACGACGTTCGCGCCGAATATCAACAACCCGATCTTCACCGTCGCCATTCAGGCCGATCAAAAAATCCTGATCGGCGGCACCTTCACGAACATCGGCGGCGTCATCCGCAACAACGTCGCGCGCCTCAAAACCGACGGCACGCTCGACTCGACTTTCGATCCCAACACCAACGGTCAAGTCACGGCGATCGCCGTGCAGGCGGACCAGAAGGTGATCATTTCCGGCGCTTTCACCGGCGTCACGCCCAACAGCGGCACCTTCACCGCGCGCGGTCACTTCGCGCGCTTCGCGACCGACGGCACGCTCGATACCGCCTTCAATCCGAATGCCGACAGTGCGGCTGCGGTCATCACGATCCAGACCGACCAGAAAATTCTCCTCGGCGGCAGCTTCACCGCCTTCGCCCCCAACGCCGGTGCCGCCGTTCGCCGGCCCTATGGCGCGCGCCTCAACCCCGACGGCACCGTGGACACCTCCTACTATCCGCTCACCAACGGCCCCGTGGTCGCCCAAGTCATCCAGGGCGACGGCAAGATCGTCATCGCCGGCAGCTTTAGCCTGATCGCGCCGAAGGAAAGCGCCGTCGCCACCCGCTACTTCATCGCCCGCCTCAACTCCGACAGCTCCCTCGACACCGGCTACAACCCGCGCGCTGGCGGCATGGTCAACACCCTCTCGCTCCAAGCCGATGGGGCCATCGTCGCCGGCGGCCTGTTTACTTTTTTCCGCCCCGGCGACGATTCGACCAAGAACGCCGATCGCAGCCGCCTCGCTCGCATCAAGGCCGACGGCACTATCGACGCCGCGTTCGATCCCCACTCGTCCGGCCAAGTCTCGACCGTGCTCGTCCAGCCCTCCGGCAAGATTCTGGTCGGCGGCGGCTTCACGGCGTTGCAGCCCGCCGGTCGCGATCTCGTGCTCACGCCCAATCGCTACGTTCGTCTTAATGCCGACGGCACCGTTGACCCGACCTTCGATCCCAGCGCCACCACCAAGAACGGCGGCTCGGTGGAAACCATCGTCGTGCAGCCCGACGGCAAACTCGTCGTCGCCGGCGCCTTCAGCAATTTCGGCGGTTCACGCAGCGCCAACCTCGCGCGTTTCACCGCCACCGGCGAGGCCGACCCCGGCTTCCTGCCGAATGCCGACGGCCCGGTCGCCACCGTCCTCGTGCAACCCGTGCGCACCACCGTGCCGCAGGCGAACGTCTTCGCGTGGTTCAACCGCGACAGCACCCTGCGCGCCTCGTTCAACGCCGCCATCGCCGTCTCCCAACTCGTCGGCCAGATCAACGCCATCCTCGTCCAGTCCGATGGAAAAATCATCCTCGCCGGCTCCTTCACCAACAAGGCCGGCACCTCGGGCAACTACCTCGTGCGCCTGAAAACCGACGGCAACTTTGATCCGACGTTCGATCCCCAGCCCGCCGGCACCGTCAACGCCATCGTGCGCCAATCCGATGGCAAATTCGTCATCGGCGGCTCCTTCGATTCCGTCGCCGGCGTCAAGCGCTACCGCCTCGCCCGCCTCAACACCGACGGCAAGCTCGACACGAGCTACGACCCCTATCCCGGCGACACCGTCTACACCCTCGCGATTCAGGACGACGACAAGGTGATCGTCGGCGGCGCGTTCACGACCTTCCAGCCCAACGGCGATACCGCCACCACCGCTCGCACCTACCTCGCGCGCCTCAACACCGACGGTAAGCTCGACACCGCCTACAATCCCACGCCCAGCGCCGCCGTGCGAGCCCTCGCCATCCAGCCCGACGGCAACCTCGTCGTCGGCGGCGATTTTGTTTCCTTCCAGCCGAACAGCGCATCGACGACCACCGGACGCGCCTACATTGCGCGCCTGACGAAAGAAAAAGGTGAACTCGACACCGTCTTTGTCCCGACCGCCAACGGCCCCATTTACGCGATCACCCTGCAACCCGCCGATGGCAAGCCCATCATCGGCGGCGCCTTCACCGTCCTGCAACCCACGAACGGCGGCACCTTCGTCCGTCCCTACGTCGCGCGCCTGAACACCGATGGCAGCGTCGATTCCAATTTCAATCCCGGGCCCAACAGCTTCGTTCGCGCCATCGCCGTCGCCTCCGACGGCACCATCGTGCTCGGCGGCAGCTTCACCGCGCTCCAACCCGTCACCGCCTTCAATGCGGTCGCCCGGAACCACCTCGCCCTCGTCGGCAGCGATGGCGCGCTCAGCACCGCCTTTAATCCCGGTCCCGCTGGCGATGTGCTCGCGGTGGTCGCGCCCGCCGACGGCAGCGTGCTCGTGGGCGGTTCCTTCACCAGCCTCGCGGCCGACGCCAACCTGATCGTCGGCGGCAGCTTCGCCAACATCGGCGGTTCATCCATCGCCAACCTCGCGCAGCTCGATGCCAACGGCAACGTCGTGCCTACCTTCGCGCCCAATCCCAACGGCCCCGTCGCCGCGCTCGTCCAGCAGGCCGACACCAAGCTCATCGTCGGCGGCAGCTTCACCAACATCGGCGTGCCCCGCAACCGCCTCGCCCGCCTCGCGACCGACGGCACCGTCGATACGAACTACAGTCCCAATTTCGACGGCGCCGTCTCGGCTCTCGCACTCCAGCCTGCTGACGGAAAACTCATCGTCGGCGGCACCTTCAACAACGTCGGCGCCACCCCGCGCTCCAACCTCGCCCGCCTCAATTCCGATGGCACGCTCGACCCCGCCTTCAGCCCCGCGACCAACGGCCAGGTCAGCGCCCTTCTGCTCCGTCCCGATGGCAAGATCGTCGTCGCCGGTTCCTTTACCGCGATCGGCGGAGTCGCGCGCAACCGCCTCGCCCGCCTCAATTCCGATGGCACGCTCGACCCCGCCTTCAACCCCAACGTCAACGGCCCCGTCGTCGCCCTCGTCGCCTCGGTCGACGGCAAGCTGATCTTCGGCGGCACGTTCACCAGCGTCGGCAGCGCGGGCCGCAATAACGTCGCGCGCCTCAACGCCGATGGCACCCTCGACGCCACCTTCGATCCCGGCGCCGATGCCTCCGTGCTCGCGCTCGCGTTGCAAGGCGAAGGTTCCCCGGTCCTCGGCGGTTTGTTCAACACCGTCACCGGCCAAGCCCGCTACCGCCTGGCCCGCCTCGGCGTCGGCACCACCTTCGCCACCCAGAAGGTTTCCGCCTCCGCCGACCGCCAAAAACTCACGTGGACGCGCGGCGGCAGCAGCCCCGAAGTCAGCGCCGTGCGCTTTGAGTTTTCGACCGACGCCATCACCTGGACCACGCTTGGCACCGCGAACCGTGTTGCCGCCGTGCCCGCGAACTGGGAACTCACCGGCCTCGCGCTTCCGGCCAGCACCACCTTCTACGTGCGCGCCAGCGGCACCGCCCCCACCTCGAAAAACTCTTCCTCCGGCCTCCTCCGCAGCGAGCAAGCCTTCAACTTCGCCGTCACGCCCGTCCTTGGTGCGAGCGGCACCGTCGGCGCCGCCGCCGGCAAAAGCTTCCGCTACGTCACGGCCGACGGCACCGCCGCAGTTTACAGCGCCATCGGCCTGCCCGCCGGCCTGAGCATCGACTCCGCCACCGGCCTCATCACCGGCACGCCCACCGAGACGGGCAACTTCGCCGTGACCATCACCGCCAGCAACGCCGGCGGCAATGTCAGCGCCGCGCTCACCCTCAGCGTCGGCACCGCCGACCCCGCGATCGCCGGCGGCTCCATCCGCCTCATCAACCTCTCAGCCCGCGCGCAAGTCGCCGCCAATGGCACCGCCATCACCGGCTTCAACAGCTCCGGCGGCGCCGTGCTCATCCGCGCCATCGGCCCCGGCCTCACCGGCTTCGGGGTCGGCGGCGCGCTCGCCGACCCCGTGCTCAAAATCTACAGCAGCACCGGCGCGCTCATCACCGAGAACAACGATTGGAGCGGTAACAACGTTTCCACGACGGCCGCCGCCACCGGCGCGTTCCCGCTCACGGTTGGCAGCAAAGACGCCGCCCTCGTGCTCAACCTCGATGCCGGCGGCTACACCGCGCAGGTCACCGATGCCGCCGGCCGCGGCGGCGTGGTGCTCACCGAAGTTTACGATGCCAACGGCGCCACCGTCACCCCGCGCTTCAGCAACCTCTCCACGCGCGCCCCCGTCGCGCCCGGCGCTCCGCTCGTCGGCGGCTTCGTGATCACCGCCGCCAACGGCGCCCCCGCGACGCAGCACGTCCTCATCCGCGCGGTCGGCCCTGGAATCGCGAAGTTCGGCGTGACCAACGCACTCGCCGACCCCGTGCTCAAGGTTTACGACTCCGCGGGCGCGCTCATTGCCACGAACGACAACTGGAACGGTAGCGACGTCTCCACCGCCGCGGCCGCCACGGGTGCCTTCGCCCTCGACGCCGGCAGCAGGGACGCCGCGCTCCTCCTGACGCTCACACCCGGCGGCTACACCTTCGAAATCACCGGAGCTAACGGCACGACCGGCGAAGCCCTCGCCGACATCTACGCAGCTCCATAAGGTGGAGCTGAATAACAGATCCGTGTAGCACGGCTCTCCGGGGTGGAGCGGCTTGATCTCAAGCCGCTAGATCGTGGCCGGCCTCATGCGGCATCCCAAAGCGCGGTGAGGTCAACGCGCTCCACCTCACGACCGCCGCCTCACCAACTATCCGAGCGAAACGGCACCGCGGGCAGGCCCGCGCCGTTATAGAGATTGGCTTCGGGGAAATTTTTCCACGCGTAGCGCACCGCCGCCGGCTCCTGCACCTCGGGTGCGCTCACGAGCAGCGAGTCGCGATCGATCTTCGCGGTCGCGGGATAAAAAACTTTGTTCGCGCCGGCGAGCTCGAGCGATTGCACCGGCTTGTCATGCGCGACGAGGCCCGCGCTGGCGTGGATAAATTTCACGCGCAGCACGGCGCCTTCGCGCGTGGCGCCGACGAATGTCGGGCCGGTGTCGTCGCCCGTGATCCCATAAACGCGGTTCTTCGCGAGCAGCGCGAGGCGGCGGCCGACGTCCTGCTTGTTCTTCGGATGAATGTCGTCGGGATCGCCGATATCGATCGCGAGGGCCTGGCCCGTGTTGGGCAGAGTGAGTGTTTGGGCCTGCGCTTCGCGGAGGAAGGCATACGTGAGCCCGGTCTTGTCTTCGCCCGTGTTTTTGTAGTTGGCGAGGCTCACCCAGTAGAAGGGGAAATCGCCCTGCCCGAAATGCGCGCGCCACGCGGTGATCATCGCGGCGAAGAGCGCATGATATTCGGAGGCGTGGTCGAAATTACTCTCCCCCTGATACCAGAGTGCGCCGCGGAGCGCGTAAGGCAGAAGCGGATTGATCATGCCGTCGAAGAGGCTGGTGGGCGTCCACGAATCGCCGGGGCCGCGCGGAGCACTTTGCCAGGGACGTTGTTTGAGAAACGCGGCGTGCGCGGCGGTGCCTTGCGCTTTCGCCGCGGCCTCGGCCGGTCGCCAGTCGCCAAACTTGGCGTCCCACGCGGGTTTTTTCACGGGATACTCCGCCACGCGTTGTTGCCAGCGCGCCGCGATGAAAGCGAAAGCTGGATCGCTCGCGACGGCTGCCGGGCTCATCCACGATTCGACGGGCGTGCCGCCCCACGTGCTGTTCACGATGCCGATCGGCACGTTAAGTTTTTTAAAAATATCGCGGGCGAAAAAATAGCCGGCGGCGGTGAAATTGCCCGCCGTCTCCGGCGAAGCCGCCTGCCATCCGCCCGTGCTGACCGTGTCGGCCGGGCTGGCACCGACCGTGTGCTTAATTTTGACGTGGCGGATAAACGGAAAGTTCGCGGCGGCGATTTCGGCGGCGGCGTTGTCACCCTGTTTGACCATGAACTCCATGTTCGACTGTCCGGAGCAGAGCCACACCTCGCCCACGAGCACGTCGTGGATTGTGAGCGTATTTTTCCCGGCGACGACGAGATCGGCTCCCTCGATGTTGGCGGGCAACGCATCGAGAAACACGATCCAGCGTCCGTCGGCTCCAGTCGTGGTGCCGCGCGACTGATCGCGGAAAGTTACCTGCACGTGCTCGCCGGTGTCCGCGAGACCCCACACGGGGAGCGGCTTGTCCCGCTGGAGCACGGCGCGATCCGTAAAAAGCGGGGCAAGGCTCACGTCGGCGCGCAGGGTGGTGGCGAGGAACGCGAGCAAGAACAGGCGGGGCAAATTCTTCATCAAGGTGCATAGACGTAAGGGAGCGGAGGGTCGTTTCGAGCGCCAAAGTGAGCGCTGCGGAGCAGCTCCGGCTTGCGCGCCGCGGCGAATGCGCGCCAAGTTGCGGACATGTCCCCGCGTATCGGTTTATCCTTGATGACTTGTGCGCTGGCGGTCGCGTCGGGATGGGCCGCACCGGCGCCGGCGATTACCCAAGAAGCGAAGGTGCCGCCCTACACGTTGCCCGACCCGCTGGTGTGCGCCGACGGCACGGCGGTGCGCGATGTCGCCGTGTGGCGCGCGAAACGCCGGCCGGAGCTGCTGGAAATTTTTGCGCGGGAAATCTACGGCCGCACGCCCGCGGGCCGTCCGGCGGCGATGCGCTTTGAGGTAACTTCAGTGGATCGCGAGGCGCTCGGCGGCAAAGCCACGCGCAAGGAGGTGACGTTGTGGTTCACCGGCAAAACCGACGGCCCGCGGATGCACCTCTTGATTTACCAGCCGAACGGCGTGAGCACGCCGCCGCCGGTTTTTCTCGGCCTGAATTTTATCGGAAATCACACGGTCCACGCCGATCCCGGAATCACGCTCGCGCAGCCGCGCGTCGTCTACGACGTGCCGCGCTATCGTCCCGCGGATTCGCAGCCCGCTGTGAAAGAAGAGCAGCGCGGCGCCCACGCGGATAAATGGCAGATCGAAACAGTAATCGCGCGCGGCTACGCGACGGCGTCTGCGTGGTGTAACGATCTCTGCCCTGATCGTCTCGACGGCTTGAAGGATCCGATGAGTGTCGCGGCGCTTTTTGTGACGGGCGGGGCGGAGGAACGCGCCGGCGATGCCTGGGGTGCGATGGGCGCATGGGCGTGGGGCCTGAGCCGCGCGCTCGACTACATCGAGAGCGATGGCGACCTCGATGCGAAGCGCGTGGCGGTGCACGGCTTTTCGCGGCTCGGCAAGGCGGCGGATTGGGCGGCGGCGCAGGATGAGCGCTTCGCGATGCTTGTCACCAACGAGAGCGGCTGCGGTGGCTCGGCGCTCAGCAAACGCATCTACGGGGAGACGGTCGCGATCATCAACGGGAAGTTCCCGTACTGGTTCGCGAAAAACTTTCGCCGTTACGACGACAACGAAAGCGCCCTGCCCGTCGATCAGCACCAGCTACTCGCGCTCATCGCGCCGCGCCCGCTCTATGTGGCGAGCGCCGATGGCGACCAGTGGAGCGACCCACGCGGCGAATTTCTCGGGGCGCAGGGCGCCGAGCCAGTCTATGCGTTATTCGGGAAAAAGGGGTTGGGTGTGACGGCGATGCCGGCGTTGAACACGCCGGTGGGCGAGACGATCGGCTACCACGACCGCACGGGGAAACACGACATGACCGACTACGACTGGGCGCGGTATCTCGATTTCGCTGACCGGCAGTTGAAGCGGTAGGGCGCGTTATCCTTAACGCGCCGGTGGGACTCAGCAGACTGGTCGGCCGAGTCGCAGCGGCGGGTTAGGGATAACCCGCCCTACCTCAATCGTGAGTCGAGGCTGAGGCGGTCGCGGCCGGGCGGTTGAGAAACGCGCGCAGCTCGGCGGCGAGTTTCCCGCCGAAACCGGCGACTTCCTGGATTTTTTCCACGGGAGCGGCGCGGAGTTTTTCGATGGTGTCGAAATGCGCGAGCAGTGCGGCGCGGCGCACGGGGCCGAGGCCGGGGAAATCGTCGAGCACACTCTCGCGGATTTTGCGCGTGCGGAGATCGGCGTTGTAGGTGTTGGCGAAGCGGTGGGCCTCGTCGCGCATCCGCTGGAGCAGGTTGAGCGCGGGCGAGTTGAGCGAAAGGTTCAGAGGGGGCCGTTCATCGGGGAAGATGATCGTCTCGTGTTTCTTCGCGAGGCCGATGAGCGGCGGCGGTGTGAGATCGAGCGCGATGAAGGCCTTCAACGCCGCGCCGATTTGCCCGCGACCGCCGTCGATCACGACGAGGTCGGGCATCGGCTTGTTCTCATCGCGCAGGCGGCGGTAGCGACGACCCACGACTTCCTCCATCGCGCGGAAGTCGTCGTTGCCGACGAAGCTTTTGATTTGGAAACGGCGGTAGTTGTCCTTGTCGGGCCGGCCCTCGGCGAAGCGGACCATCGAAGCGACGACGAAGGTGCCGGAGATGTGGGAAATATCGAAACACTCCATCGTGCGCGGCGGTGGATCGAGCGCGAGCGCGATGCCGAGTGCGCGCATGGCTTCGACGCTGGCGTCGGGCAGCGTGGGATCGGTGCGCTCGAAGTTGCGGGTCTTCGCGAGGGTTTTTTCGAGGGCGAAGACGATGTCGCGCAACTCGGCGGCTTTCTCGAAGTTTTGCTTTTCGGCGGCGGCGCGCATTTCGGTGCGGAGCGTTTCGAGCCACTCGCGGGATTTGCCCTCGAGGAAAGTGCAGGCGTCGGCGACGCGGCGCCGGTAGGCCTCGGGCGTCGTGATATTTTCAAAACCGTAGAGTTCCTGACGGACGTCGTTGTAGAGCTGCCAAGTGCCGTCGGGGAGTTTTTGCGGTGTGGCATCGCCGAGGAGGATGCCGAACTGGCGGCGCATCTGCGCGAGGGTTTTACGCAGCAGGCCGCTGTGGGCGAAGGGGCCGAAGTGGCGCGAGCGCTCGTCTTTTTTAAAACGCGTGAGGCGGAAGCGCGGCAGTTCCTCGCCGGGATCGACGCGGACGAGGAGGAAGCGTTTGTCGTCGGTGAAGTCGGTGTTGTATTTCGGTTTCCACTGTTTGATCAGCTTGCCCTCGAGGAGCAGCGCCTCGGGCTCGGACTTCACCTCATGGATGTCGAAGTCGGCGATCATCTCGATGAGCGCGCGGATTTTCGGATGCCATGTCATGGCGCGCGATGGCGTGAAATAGGAGGACACGCGCTTTTTCAGGCTTTTAGCCTTCCCGACGTAGATGATGCGACCGAGCCGGTCCTTCATTAAGTAGATTCCCGGTTTGTCGGGGAGGTGGCGGACCTTCTCCTTGAGGTTGACCGAATCGCTCGCTGGCATTTTCGCAGAATCCGCCTAATTTTACTCCTCGCAAGTATGGTTTCTCCTTCCAGCAACACCCCGGGGCGGCGCAAGCCCGTCGCCCCAATCCGCTATGAGCTGCTCACGCTCGGCGATGAGTTACTCCTCGGGCTCACGGCGAACGGGCACCTGACTTTCGTCGGCGCGCAACTCGGCCGGCGGGGAGTGACCCTCGCCCGCAACGTCACGATCACAGACGAGGCGGATGCGATCGTGGCGCAGTTTCGCGAGAGTTGGGCGCGGGCCGACGTGGTGATCACGACGGGCGGACTCGGGCCGACGTGCGATGATCGCACGCGCGAAGCTGTGGCGGCGGTGTTGGGCCAAAAGCTGGTGCGCGATGCGTGTATCGTGCAGTGCATCGTCGATCGCTTCACGCGGCTGGGCCGGAAGATGACGGATAACAACCTGAAGCAGGCCGATTGTTTTGAGCGCGGCGAAGTTTTGGCCAATGCGAACGGCACCGCCCCCGGGCTCTGGGTCGAGCAGGATGGGAAAATTCTCGTGATGCTGCCGGGGCCGCCGAACGAATTGCAGCCCATGTTCACCGATCAGGTGATCCCGCGGCTCGCGGAGCGCGGCTTGCTGATGGAGCGCGAAGCGTATGTGCAGCTGCGCACCTCGGGCGTCGGCGAAAGTGCGCTGGAGACGAAACTGCAGCCGATCTTCGACCGCTTCGGCCCGGCGCTGAGCATCGCGTTTTGCGCGCACTCGGGCCACGTGGACTGTCGCGTGAGTTCACCCGGCGACCAGTTGAGCGATGGGGAACTGCACGACATCGCGGCGGAGTGCGCGCGGCTGCTCGGCGAAGACTTCGTCTGCTACGGCCACGATTCGCTCGCGAAAGTGTGCGCGGACCTGCTGCGGGCCCAGGAGAAAAAACTCGCGCTGGCCGAGACGGCGACGGGCGGCCTGCTGGCGAATGCGTTCACCGATATTTGCGGCGCGTCGAAATTTTTTGCCGGCGGCTGCGTGTGTTACTCGAACGAATCAAAAATGCAGCTGCTCGACGTGCCCGAGTGCCTGCTCGCGCAGCACGGCGCGGTGAGCGCGGAAAACGCCGTGGCGATGGCGACGGGTGCGGCGGAGAAACTCGGCGCCGACTACGCGATGGCGATCACGGGCTTTGCGGGCCCTTGCGGCGGCACGAAGGAAAATCCGGTGGGAACGATCTACATCGCGCTCCACGCGCCGCACGGCATGTGGTCGAAAAAACTCAATTACCCCGGCCCGCGCCAGACGGTGAAAGTGCGCGCGGTGAACGCAGCGCTCGACTGGCTCCGCCGCGAACTCGTGCGCGCGGCCAGCGGCGCAAGTTTGCCGCCGCGGCGGCTCGGGGCGATGCAGTGAACGAGCAATCAATCGCGGCGTAAAGCCGCTCCTACAGTTGCGTCGCTCCCGCTCAGCTGAGCAGGTTTTTCAGCGCGGCCAGATATTTTTCCCGAGTGCGAGTGATGACCTCGGCGGGCAGGTGGGGCGCGGGAGGCTGTTGGTTCCAGTTGATCGCGAGCAGGTGGTCGCGGACGAATTGCTTGTCATAGCTCGGTGGTGAGCAGTCGGGACGGTATTCGTCGGCAGGCCAGTAGCGCGAGGAATCGGGCGTGAGCACTTCGTCGATGAGGATAAGGTTGCCGGCGGCGTCGGTGCCGAACTCGAATTTTGTGTCGGCGAGAATCATGCCGGCGACGCGGGCGCGGTCATGGCCGAGTTGGTAGAGGGCGAGGCTGGTGGCTTTCACTTTTTCGTAGAGCGCGGAACCGATGGCGGCGGCGCCTTGGGCGTCGTCGATGGGGGCGTCGTGCTGGCCTTTCGGAGCTTTGGTCGTCGGGGTGAAAATCGAGGCGGGCAAACGGTCGGCTTGGCGCAGGCCAGCGGGGAGACGGAGACCGCAAACGGCGCCGGTTTTTTGGTAACTACTCCAACCGCTGCCGATGAGGTAGCCCCGGGCGACACACTCGATGGGAAGGGGTTTAAGTTTACGCACGATCATGCTGCGGAGTTGGAGATCGCGGTCGGCGATGCCTCGGCGGGAGAATTCACCGGCCTGATCGGGGAGGAGGTGATTCGCGATGAGGCCCCGCGTTTGCTCGAACCACCAGAGGCTCATTTGCGTGAGGATGATGCCTTTTCCGGGAATGCCGTCGGGCAGAATGACGTCGAAAGCCGAGAGCCGGTCGGTGGCGGTGAGGAGCAACGCGTCACCGAGGTCGAAGATCTCGCGGACCTTGCCCGAAGCGAGGAGGGGGAAGGGCAGGCCCGTGATGGCTGTGCGGGCGGAGGGAGGGAGCGCGGCGGCGATGGCGGCGAACGTCATGGGGGAGAATTCAGGCGGGCGAGGGTGTGAGTCAGCAGAAAATCACGGGGAAAATCGGGCGGAAAAAAGTCCTTGCGCGAAGTGGGTCGCGCCGTAGCTTCACCGGTTCCGTGTTAGTCCCCATCGTCTAGCCCGGTTAGGACACCACCCTTTCACGGTGGGCACCGGGGTTCGAATCCCCGTGGGGACGCCAATTTTTTAAGCCCCGTAACTTTAGCGAGTTACGTGGCTTATTGTGGACGAAAGTAGTCAAAGTGACAATGGAAGTGACAATAATTACCCCGAGGCTTGGGGACGTTTTTGGATGACGCAGAGCGTTTTTTCGGGGCGGAAATCCACGGCCTTCCGGACGGAACTCGCGTTATTGCTGCGACACGGTGCTCCGGAGGAGCACCGGCCCAATGAGCCCCGAAGGAGGAGCTGTGTCCGTCGGGCGATAAGGATTCCAAGTCACCCACGTTTTGCGCTCTGCTTCGGGCAACCCTGAATCGTAAATGAGGCGGTTGCTCCAAAGATTGGTGGCGCGCACCTCGAGCTGATTGCGACCAGGCTGAAGCGCATCCGTGATGTCCACCGCATAGGGCGCTTTCCAAACCGTTCCCAACGAGTGGCCGTTGATGTTCACGGAAGCAACCACGGCTACGTCACCCAAATCCAGCCACACGCGTTCATTTTTCGCGGAGGCCGCGAGATCGAAATCGTGCGTGTAGACCGCCGAGCCCGAGTACGCCCGCACGCCCGGGTCGGCCGCTTCGGTCCAGGATTGAAGCGTGGGCATTTCAATTTTTTCCGGCGCACCCCAGCCCGGAGTGAACCGGACCTGCCAAGGACCTTTCAACGTTTTCACTACCGGCAACTCTCTTATGAGCACAGCGGGTTTGGCGGGCTCCACGCCTTGTTTGCTGGAGGATTTCTCGCGGAAAATAACAAAGAGAGAGGCGGATGCTTCCAAAGAAATTTTCACCTGCGTTGATTCACCGACGATCTGCCAATCCGTCGCCCGTGTGATGGCGCCCGTCTCGGGATCCCAGAATTCCGGAACCCGGCCCATCACTCGAAAGGCCGCGGTGATTTTTTCGCCGTGCGGCCCATGATTCGCGAGGAAGTAGATGTCTTTGTCCGCAGTCGCCCGATGCGCGAAGAGCACCGACGCGCCCCGCCGCGCTTCAGCGAGCGCGAAATCGCGTCCGATCTTCAACTCAGCTAAAATGTTTGCTGGCGAGCGGCCCCAAACGACCCGCCCGGCGCCGGTTTTCTTTTCGCCCGCCACCGCAGAGGGTCCGGAGCCCCACAACTCGTCGGCGATTTGCCTGACCTCCTCGTCACCCCGAGTCCCGTCTCCGAGACTCGGTGACTCGAGTGGCTTGTTAAGGGCGAGCACGACCGCACCCGCAGTCACTAATGTCTTCAGGTGCCGGGCAGCCGCGAGTGACATTCGCTGCCCACCGGCAAGAATGAGCAAGCGATAACTCATGCCATCAGGCAGAACGATCCGGCCATCTTCCACTCGGGTACGAGCAAGGAAAACTTCATCGCCCATTACATCGTAGTCATATCCCGCGGGCGGTGCGGGACGCAGGCGCGACGTGGCGATCTTCAACGGTGTGTCGTTGCCCAAGTGGTAGAGTACGTCCACGACGGCGCGCCCCTGTTGTAGCAGATGCGATGAGCGTCCAAGCGTATTCCAAAATCCCGCCGACTCCTCCCACCAAGTGTTGTGACGTTGATAAGGCAGGTAGAAGCGGTCCTCGGTGACGCCAGGTTTCCGATCATCCCAAGGCTGGTGAATGCTCGCGAGAACGACGAACCGATTGATACCGAGGGCGAGTGCGGCATCCGCAAACGGCTTCATCATCGCCGGCTGAACGTCCGCGCCGCTGCCGGTAAATGCTTCCGCAGCCGCGACCCTTAATCCATAGACATGCGCGGCCGAAGCCGCCTCCTTGCAATCGATGGTCCCGTCTTTCTGCGTCATCCAGAATTCACCCATCGGAATATCGGTGCGTCCTTTCGCCTGAATGTTGTCGCTGGGCAGGCACGTCGCGATGCCGGGAGCCTGCGCCATCGAAGTCATTCCGGCGGCATGACAGAGCTGCTGAAACGTTCCGAAATAAGCATCGCTCATCAGATCCGCGATCGTGCGCCGCACATCGAATAACAATTTCTCCGATTGCTCGCGGCTGCCTACGATACGTCCCATCATCACGGGCAGGAAACGGCGCAACGAATAGCCCCGGCGTTTTTCAAACTGCATTTCGAAATCCGACGTCCAGTTTTGCGAACCGTGTTCGGCGCTATCGATGTTGATCCCTGCGAGCTTGGCGCCGGGAGCGCGGCGAATTTCGCGGAGAAGTACACCGACATAGTTTTCAAATTGGACGCGTGCGGCCGTCGCGCTGAGTTTGTCGCATTCCAGTCCCATGGTTTCCGGACGTCCGTGTTTCGTGCGCACGCCCGTTGGAGTGTGGCCGAGCCGCAACACCGTCCATCGCCCCGGCGGCGCGTCCCACGTGAGTTTTCCATCGGCTCCGAGCTGATGGGTCAAATCGACGACGTGAGCAGGATCGATCGTTTCATTGCCTTGATACGCCGGAGTCAGATCGGGATTCGAAAAATCGACGACATTCCCCGACTTGGATTCCCAATGATCCACGCGCGCCTCATTGCGCAACACGACTGCCGCCAGCAACAGATCGCTGTCTTTCACGCGGTCATTGTAACCCCAGCCTTTGAGATTCAGGCGAAAGAAACGCGCGGTCGTGGCCGGAAACGAGATCGTCTGTTGGGTCCAGCTGTCATGCTGCTGGCCGATCGCGGGCAAGCTGCAGAGCCCGCGCCATGCGTGGCCGTCATCGCTGGCTTCTAGTTGGCCGATCGGCGGATTGAGGCGCATATTTTCCCCATAGGCGTCGTCTGCCCAGCTCGTCGGCACTTGGGTCGCGATGACGAGCGCCTTCCAATTTGGCCGCTGCGAGTAGCTGATGCTGCGCGCGGTGTAAGCCGGGCCATAGTCGAATTGGATCAACACGGAACCACCGTCTTTGGGCGGCGAGAGTGCTGGTGATGACCGCCTGGCTCGTTCCGTCTGATTCCGCCCCAGCGGGTGTTGGATAAGCGAGCACCGCCACATCGCGGTAGAAGTCCAGCCGTGAAGGCGGCAGTGGGAGTGATACCTCCACGCGACCCCCTCCTTCGATGATCGTATCGCTTGCCACCAAGCGCTGCATCCCCAATTCGGGCGTGATCCACGGACCACCAGCCACGTAACCGCTGCTCACGTTAACCTCGAGCGTCATGCCCAACCTGTTGCATTCAGTGGCGGCGAATCGAAATCGACTCAGCCACTCGGGCGACAGGCTTTTCAACGCATCCGGTCGGTCGGTGAAAACTTGCTCATAAACGACCACGCCGCCGAATCCCACGCGCTTGAGTGCCTCAAGGTCCTTCGTGATCCCTTCCTCAGTGATCACCGACTCTCCCCAAAACCACCACGTCCGGGGCTTGGCCGAGACCGGCGGAGAGAAAAAGCCTTCAGCCAAATCGTCGGAAGCGCGGGGTTCACCGGCGATCGTTTGTGCGGCACCGGCACCGTTCAACAAAAACGCCATGAGACCTCCCACGAGAACGGATGCTCTGAAAACGTGGCAGGATTTGGACGAAAGCATCAAGAGGAGCATGCGTTGAAGAATTCTGAAATCGAGTTCTGCGATGTCAGGTGAGCGCGATTGCTTCCGGATTGTGACGATTCGCTTGAGCATCCTAAAAATCGATGCGCTCGTTTTGCGGCGGACGGTTGGTCTTTCTTCGTGACGCAGGACGATGTCGCTGGCGCCGACCTTTTTTGAGAACCGGGGTTCAAATCCCGTGGGGGACGCCAATCTTATACCAATCACCCCTAGCTAATACACTTTAGGCTGGATCGCCAAAGTTTACCTGATCGGAGAGCCAGGAGTGGATGAGAGAGGCGACGGCGGTGGGGGTGGACCAGGGTCGGGCGGCCGCGGCGAGGTGATCTTCCAA
>JANYBX010000366.1 GCA_025360615.1 Opitutia bacterium | reverse complement strand
TTCTTCTGCACTTCTCCGGTCAAATAAATCAGCAGGTACCGGCAGCTCAGGATGTCCAGCTTGGTGAAAGGCGGGTCCATGATGAGATTCTGCGGCGCAAAAATCACCATCTGGCGGATCTCCTTGCGCACCCGGAAGCCGCCGCCCTCCTTCGTGAAATAGCGTTTCAGCCGCGCGTCCGAAACATCGGCGGCGATGTTCGCCGGAAAGACGCCTTGGCGGGCCTTCTCGATCGCATCCTTGTCGAGGTCGGTGGCGAAAATTTGCAGGGTAAAATTTTCCTTGGATTTGAACTTTGCGGCCGCCTCCTTGAACACGATGGCCAGCGAATAGGCCTCTTCTCCGGTGGAGCAGCCAGCCACCCACGCGCGCAGCGCCTGATCGGGCGGACGGCTGGCGAACAGGGCGGGGATGGCCTGGTCGCGCAGCTGATCCCAAGCGGCGGGATCGCGAAAAAAATTCGTCACCCCGATCAGCAATTCCTTGAAGAGCAGATCCAGCTCCTGCGAGTTCTCCTGCAGGTAACGGACGTAAGCCGGCATCTTGGCGATCTGGTGAATGCCCATGCGACGCTCGATGCGGCGATAGAGCGTGTTCCGCTTATAGTGGGAAAAATCGTTGCCCGTGTGGGTGCGCAGCAGAATCACCACCTTTTCCAGGGCACTCTGGGTTTTTTCCTCCTGCGATTCTCCCGTGCGGGCGATGAGCGGGGTGCGTTGCAGGAAAGCCATGATTTTCGCCGGTAATTCGTCCACCGGAGCCACGATATCCGCCAGCCCGGCGGCGATCGCGCTGCGCGGCATGGAATCGAATTTGGCCGTGGACGGTTCCTGCACCAGGACCACGCCCGCCTTTTCCTTGATGGCGCGCAGACCGAGCGTGCCGTCGGAACCCATGCCCGAAAGAATCACGCCGACGCTGTGCTCCTGCTGATCCTCCGCCAGCGAGCGGAAGAAAAAATCGATCGGCAGGCGCAACCCGCGCGGGGTCCCCGGCGCGAGCAAATGCAACACCCCGTGAAGAATGGACAAATCCCGGTTCGGAGGGATCACGTAGACGCAGTTCGGCTGAACCGTGGTGCGATCCTTGATCTGGATCACCTTCATGCCGGTGTCGCGCTGGAGCAACTCGGTCATCATGCCCTTGTGCGTCGGGTCCAAGTGCTGGACGACGACAAACGCCATGCCGCTCTGCTTCGGCACGTGCGCCAGAAATTGTTCCAAGGCTTCCAGTCCGCCGGCGGAGGCGCCGATGCCGACGATGGGAAACCCGGCCGACGCGCCGGGCGGAGCCGGGCGAGTAACTTTCGCGGACTTATTTTGACGGCGCGATGGGGGGGGGGGGATTTTTTCATGCGTTCAGCTCCTGCGCGGGAGCATGGCAGCTTTCGACCCGGCTGCATAGCGCGGCTTCGCGATTTTTCCCGCCGCCCGCGCAAGCCCCCGCTTTGTCGCCGAGGCCCGACCCTTCGCCGGTCCTGGGCGGGCACCGACCAGTTCGATCAGCTTGGAGGCGATCTCGTCGAGCGGCAGAATAAAGTCCACGTCGCCCGTGTTGATCGACGACTCCGGCATGCTGAAATCCTGCGACGTGGGCCGGTCCTGCGCGATGACCTTGCCGCCCTCGTCCTTGATGATTTGCACTCCGAACGAACCGTCACCGTCTCCCCCGGTGAGGACGACGGCGATGGCGTCGCGCTTGTAAACCGCCGCCACCGAAGCGAACAGCGGCTCGGCGGAAGGCCGGGCAAAATGAATTTTTTCCGCATGAGAGGAGGAGAGTTTCAGGCGACCTCCCTTGGCGACGGACAGATGATGATTGGGCGGGGCGACGAACACACACGAACGGCAGAGCGAGTCACCCGTGTGCGCCTCCTTGACCGCCAAATGCGTGCGCCGGCTTAGAATCTCGGCGAGGATGCTTTTGTGATCGGGCGAAACGTGCATCACGATCGCAATGGCGGCCGGGAAACCCGCCGGTAAGCCGCGCAAGATGACGGACAACGCGTGCAAACCGCCGACCGAGGCCGCCATGGCGATGACGGGGAACGGGAACGAATCCCCCGCGGGCGAGGCGGAGCCGGAAGATTTCGGGCGCGCCACTTTCGTCCGCCGGCTCGCGGTTTTCTTTGTGGTCGGGGCGGACTGGGCCGCACGCGTCGGGGTTTTCACGTTATCCTTTTGTCCCGATTTTGGATCGCGAGAAAAACCGCCGCTCCGCGAAGGCGGACGGCACCGGGCAGCGGAGCGGGCGGGAGTGCTTCATGCGTGGTGCGTTTCCATGGGTTCTCTACCGTGGAATCGTCCACGCCGTCGCCGGTCTCGAGTCGGATGCACGGCCGAGTGTCGCCATTGGAAGGGGCGAACCGCCGTCTAAAACCATTAAACGCGGATTGTTCAATCGTAGCCATGGGGTAAAACCCTGCCACGGCCGGCCGCAGGGAATCGTGGTGGGTTTCGCGCCGCGGACCGCCCTGAAAACTGCGCTTTGTTTGCCGGTTTGCCGCTACTCGCGTCGCCGGCAAAAACATGCCCCGAGCAGCACGCCCACGCCCAACGCGATGGCCAGCGACTCATACGGATTGGCGCGAATGATCTCGTCGGTGCGCGTGGCGGCCGCCGAGACTTTCGCTTTCGCCGCCGCGTAGCGCTCCGCCAGGCGTTTCACCGCCTCACCCTCGCGCGCGCGGAGCAAGACGACTTTCTCCTCGGCGTGCTGGCTGGTGGATTCGCTCAGCATCTCCTCGGCCTCGGCCATGAGTCGGCTGATGTCGGCGATGAGTGCGTCGGCGTTTTTTGGCTGGGCGGGACTGGATTCGGTCGGAGAAGTCATCATGATGCGATGGGTGGGATGAGACGGAAGAGTCACCGGTTAGGCGTCGCGCGCGCAGACTCGCGCAAGCTTCCGAATCGAGTGTGACGACCGAGACCCGGCTCATGGGAAGGCGTTCCCCTCCCGCCCCATTTTCTCTTTAAGATCCCACGGCCCTCTTGCGATTCCTCGCCCAAAGCTGCTCCGGCCGCTTCCGCCTTGTCTCACCCGCCGAAGCAAATTAATCCGCCATGCACATGCTGACGCTCGCCCCCGCTCGCACGAGCAACGTTTTCCGCCTCCGACCGTTTCTCACCTGGATAATTTTAACCACGCTCACGCTCACTCCGACCTCGCGCGGCCAGACGCCCGGCGCTCCGGCCGAGGCAAACGCCGCGGGCTCGCTGGAGCGCGCCACGTTTCACGCGACCGCCCTCGAAAAAAATCCCCTCGGCGATCCCGTCGAGCAACCCGTGCTGGTCTATCTGCCCCCTTCGTATCGCGAGCATCCGGAACGCCGCTATCCTGTCGTCTATCTGCTGCACGGCCTCGGCATGAAACCGTCCGATTGGGAAGCCTCGTGGCCCGGTCACCTGCCGCTCAGCGAGCGCCTTGATCGGGCGAGCCGCGCCGGCGAATTCCCGGACATGATCGTGGTGTATGTCAACGGTGCCAACCGCTACATGGGCTCGCTCTACATGAACTCGTCCATCGCGGGCCGTTGGGAAGACGCCGTGGTGCGCGACCTCGTGAGCTGGATCGACCAGCACTACCGCACGCTCCGCCGAGCCTCGAGCCGCGGCGTCGCGGGCCTCTCGATGGGCGGCTTCGGCGCGCTACGTTTTGGATTTTTGCACCCGGATATTTTCGGCGCGGTTTACGCGCTCTCGCCCGCCTTCATCGGATTCGCCGCGGACCTCAGCGAACAAAATCCCACCGCCGTCGCCACGCCCGGCGCGCGTTCGTATGCCGAACTGCAAAGCCTCGTCGCCGCCTCGCGCACGCGCGAAAACTACGCCGGCCTGATCTTCATTTGCGCCGCCGCGCTCTCCCCCGCCCCGGAGGAGACGCCCTTGCCCGTGAAATTCCCCTTCTTCGTCCGCGACGACGGCCAGATCATTCGCAACCTGCCCGTGTATCGGCAATGGATGGCCAACATGCCGCTCACGATGGTCGACGACCACTTGCGGGAAATCCGCCAGCTGCGCGGGATCGGCTTCGACTTCGGATCGAACGATCATTTCCGGCACATTCCCCTCACCGTGCGCGCCCTCGACAAAGCGCTCACCGAACGCGCCGTCCCGCACGTCTTCGAGGAATTCAACGGCGGCCACACCACGCACACGCAGGAACGCCTCGTCGAACACGCCCTCCCCTTCCTCGCGAAAAAACTGCTCTTCTCCCCCGAGAAAAACTGAGAGGGCCTTCGCCTACTTCTCCCCCGCTCCCTTCAACATCGCGCGGTATTTCTCGATCGCTTTCGTGGGCACGACGAGTTTCCAGCTCCCGTCTGCTTCGCGCAGGGAGAGAAGCACCGTTCTTGGGTTTTCCCCCGCCTTGCTCCCGCTCAACTGGGCGACGATCCGCGTCTCATTTCCATCCTGCATCTTCGGATCGATCAAACGGGCACTCGTGAGCGGCACGTCCTTCGCCCCCAGGGAGGCGACCAGTTTTTCCGGTGAATCGAAATCCGCCCGCATCGCCCCCGGCAGCTCCGCCAGCAACGCCTGCGCTTTTTCCCGCGCGCCGGGGGCAAACACCAACATGTGCGCCAGCCGGTCCACATCACCGCCCGCCGCCGCCCATAATGCCGTCTCCACCGCCGCCGCCGGCGTGGCCGAGCCCGCGTTTTTCCACATGGAGACGGGCATCGACCCGTCCATGATCGAGGGCTCGTAGGGGTTCGGCTCCGCGCTCGCCGCGGTCTTCATGACTTCGGCCTGCTTCCTCTCCACCGCGCGCTGCTTCGCCGCCGCGACCTCGGCGCGCATTCGCTCGAGCGCAATGTGATCGCTGCGCAACGCCTCCAG
>JANYBX010000358.1 GCA_025360615.1 Opitutia bacterium | reverse complement strand
GCGTTGCAACCGATGCAGGTGTTCAGGTCAATCGACATGCCCCACTGGTGCGCGCCGTCGAAATTCGGAGTTTTGTAGAGAGAGCCGCCACGGGGCAGCTCGGACGCGCGCTGGGCGGGCGTCATCTTTTCGCCTTCTTCGCCGAGGATCGACGGGCTGTGAGCCTCAAGGCCGATGCCGGCGACGTAGTTGGGGTTGTCCTTGTATTCGGAGTGATTGGCTTCGCGAACGAGATCGCGGCCTTCCATGGACCAGTGCTCCTGGACGTTGGCGAGATGCTGGCGCTTGCCGGTATCCGCAAGTGTCGCACCCGTGGCGAACCCCATCGCGGCCGTCGTGCGGAGCGGATAAACGCTGAAGCCGGCGTCGGTGCCAACATGGCCGGTTTTCGTGCGACCGTAGCCGAGGGCGACAACCACCGTGTAGTTTGAGAGACCGGGCTGGATGTGAACCGGGCCCGTCACGGTGCGACCGCCGACGGTTAGCGTGAAAACGTGCGCGCTTTCCTTGCCGGCATCGAATTCGGCTTCTTCCTTGCGCGCGATCTGGATCGAGGCGCCCTTGGGATCGACCCCGAGTTCCTTGCCGAGACGCGGGCTGACGAGGATGGCGTTGTCCCAGGAAATTTTGGTGATCGGGTCGGGACACTCTTGGAGCCAGCCGTTGTTCGCGAAACGACCGTCGTCCATCTTGTGGTCGGCGACGAAGCGGACTTCGAGATTGCCCTTCGAGAGGGCAACGGGGGCGGCGGCTTGGTTGGCGAGTTTCGCGAGGCCGGTGCCGGAGAAATTAACCGAGATCTTTTGATACGCGGAGTTGGCGAGCAGGCCGTCGTGCAGGAAACGTTGAAACGCCTTGGCACCGTCGCCGCCGGCGATTCCGGTGATGGTATCGTAGACGAGCGAGTAGCCGTCGTTCTTGGCCTCGCCGAGGATGCGGGCGAGCACTTCAAGTTCAGTGATGCCACCGAAAAGCGGCAAGATCATCGGCTGCACCGGCACGATCGTGCCATCGGCCGTGCGGGCGTCGCCCCAGGACTCTAGGTAGTGCGCGGCGGCGAGATTCGTGCCGGCGACCGCGGAGGTTTCGTCGGAATAGTAACCGAGGCGAACGACGTCGCCGACGGACTTTTGCAACGCCGACCATTCGAGATCGGCCGGGGCGTTGTAGGCGGGATTGCCGCCGAGAATGACGAGGGTCTTCACCGAGCCGGCCTTGATGGCGGCAGCGAGTTGCGTGATGGACGAGGCGGAGGACGCGGGCACTTCGACGAAGTCGACGGTGCGGCCGATGTTGCCGAGGGCGGCGTTGATCGCGTAGGCGATGGCGTGGACGGCAGCGGGCTGATGGGCGCCGGCAACGACGAGGCTGGTGCCTTTGTGATCGTTCAGATCGATGGCGCACTCGGCGATCCATTCGGGTTTCGCATCGAGACCTTGGGCGAGCTTGGCGAAAGCGGAGTCACCGGTGACTTGCTGCGCGAGCGAAGCCGCAAAAGCGAGGACGTGGCTGCTGGCGAGACGCAGGCGATGGTCCGCCATCGAGCCGGTGAGCGTGAGCGCGCTCTCGATCACATAGAGGCGATTCATCGGGTCGTCCTTTTTCGTGACGCGGCGACCCTTCGCGAACTCGCGGGCGTAGTAGAGACTGCCCGACTCGGCGCTCAGGAAATCGGCGTCGAGCGAGACGATACACTCGGCCTTGGCGAACTGGTAAATCGGTTTAACGCTCTGGCCAAAGACCGTCTGCGCGGCGGCGGCGGGCGGCTCGTCGGTGACGGGCTCGTATTCGGACCAGATGGACTGCGGGAACTGCGCGCGAAGCTTCCTGAGCAGGCGGGCGCGAGTCGGCGAAGCGGATTCCTCGGCGAGAAAGGCGAGGCCGGCGCCCTTGGTGGCGGCGAAGGTTTTGCCGAGGGCGGCGAGCAAGTCGCCGACGGCGGCGGCTTCGAGCTTGTTGGCACCCTGGGTGTGCGCCGTGGCGCGATCAGGATCGTAGAGATCGAGCAGCGAGGCCTGCGCGAGCAGCGAACTGGCGCCGCCGTGCGGAGCGTAGGTGGGATTGCCTTCGAGTTTTGTCGGGCGGCCCTGATGCGTCTCGGCGAGCAACGGGATGGCCGATTTGCGCAGCGGCATGGCCGTGGCGTAATACTGGGGGAGACCGGGGATGATGCCCTCGACGGATTTGCCGAACGGCAAAATATTTTTCTCCGGGCGGCGGCAACCGGCGAGGCCGAGGCCGCCGAGCGCGAAGGAGGCGGCCATCAGTTTCATGAACTGGCGGCGGTCCACCTCGTTCAGGCTGGATGCGCCCTCGGGAAACTCGCGGGCGAGCTGCGCCTTGAAGCCGGGCGTGGCCGAGAGTTCGTCGAGGCTGCGCCAATACTGCGGGCCGGTGAGCGCGCGTTCGGACGGGGCGGGATGGTTAAATTTGCGTTTCATCGATGGCACCCGGTGCAGCTTTGCGGCGGCTTGATGTTCCAATCATGGACAAATTTGAGGCCCGCCTCGACTCCGGACTTGGCGGCGATCGTCTGCGAGTCGAGGTTGAAGACATCCTTCGGATCGCGGACGCGGGTCTCGGGATTGCGGTGGCACTCGATGCAGAAGCCCATGCTGAGCGACTGGTGGTGCGCGACGACTTCCATCTCGTTGATCTTGCCATGACACTCAACGCAACTGACGCCGCGGTTCACGTGGATGGAGTGGTTGAAGAAGGCGTAGTCGGGCGTCTTGTGAATCCAGACCCACGGCACCGGATCGCCGCTCGCGTAGCTGTCGCGGACGGGGGCGAGGAGCGGACTGTTGGTCTTGATCTGATTGTGGCAGTTCATGCACGTCTGAGCAGTCGGCACATTGGAGTGCGGCGATTTGTCGACGTTGCTGTGGCAGTAGCGGCAATCGAGGCCGAGTTCACCGACGTGCTGCGCGTGGCTGAAGGGCACGGGCTGCACCGGCGCGTAGCCGACGCGCGTGTATTTCGGCGTCATGTAGTAGGTCACGCCGGCGGTCGCGATGCCGGCGAGGACCACCAGGTAGACGATGATCTGGAACGGCAGCTTGTTCGCAGATTTCGGGAAAATATTCGACATGGACGCGGAGTCTTCGGGTGGACTGCGGCAGGTTAGACCGAATCAACGCGACGCGGAACGGCGCGGGCTTCGGGGCGAAGTGAAATACGGGCCGGCGCGACGGCCGTAGCTTCAACCGCGGGCGTGGACAAAGACTTGGCGACTAGCTTGGGCGCAAGGCCCGCGACGGCGGTGACGCCGAGCAGCTTGGCAAAGAATTGTTTTCGCGATGGGTCGTGGCTCACAAAAAAGGTTGTGGTGAAATCAAAATCTCCGCCGAAGGAAGGGAGCGCGGTTTGCGATGTAAACCAAATTTTCCCTCCCACCATTTTTTGTCTCAAAAATTAGCGCACGCGGACGACAGGTGCGCTCGCGCTAATTTTGCATAGCGCCACGCGAATTTGGATAAATTCAGGGTGTACCCGTCATCGCTCGATCAAGGGGGGCCGATGGGCGAGCCTCGGCTACTTCCCGAGTTTTTTCACCAAGGCCTCGACGAACGCATCGAGACCCGGCGTCTTCGCGGTGAAATCGATCGGCAGGCCGAGTTGCTTCATCGTGTCGCTGGTTTGAGGGCCGATACTGCCGGCGAGCGGGCGCATCGCCCCGGGAGCGAGTTTCAGCGCGGCGGCCTGATCCACAAACGACTGCACGGCGGAGGAGCTGGCGAAAAGTATCGCGTCCGCACCACGAGCGCGGAAATCCGCGGCGGCGGGTTCGGCGCTGAGATCGGTCTGCTCCGTTTTATAGACTTGGAGCGTATCGACGATGCCGCCGGCGGCCGTGAGCTGATCGACGAGCGTGTCGCGGTTGAGGCTGCCGACGACGACGAGCACCTTGGCGCTGTCGAGACTGCCCGTAGCGATGAGCGCAGTGGCGAGCGCCTCGGCTGTGGGGGCCTCAGGCCGACATTCGATTTTCAGATGAAGCGCGGTGATGGCTTGAGCGGTCGCGTCGCCAATGCACGCGAAGCGAATCAGGCCGAGGGAACGGATGTCGTCGAAGATGCGGCGAAACTCCTCGAAGAAATAGCGGACGCCGTTGGCGCTGCTGAAAACGAGCCAGTCGTAGCTGCCGAATTCGAGCATGACGTCGGCGAGCGCGTCGAGGGAGACGTCCTTGGAAACGCGGATGAGCGGCAGCTCGATGACCTCGGCGCCGAGCGCGATCAGTTTGCCCGAAAGCTCGGGGGCCTGTTCACGGGCGCGGGTGACCGCGATGCGCCGGCCGGTGAGGGCGAGTGGTTTGGTCATAGTAATCCAAGTTGCGCGAGGATGCGCTGGGCGGTGTCCGCGGGAGCGGAGAAATCGTCGGAAGTCAGCGGCAGGCTGCGGAGGCCGCCGTTTTCGTGGAAAAAATAGAGGGTGTCCGAGATGGCATGGGCGGCGAAGGCCGTGTGGCAGCCGCTGCCGAGCGCGGACTGGAAGGCGCGTTCAAGGTTCAGCGCACGCGCGGTGGGCGAGTCGAAGACCGGGGAAAGTTTCGCGGTGTCGCCCGCGCGGCTCTGAATCGCAATGGCGCCTTGCCCGACGGCGGGCACCATTTCGCCGAAGCCGAGCGGGTGAAAATCCACGCCCGGCCATTCGATGATGCCGAGGCGCGCGAGGCCGGCGGCGGCGAGGATGGTGCCGTCGGCCACGTGTTGCTCGGCGATTTTGCGGAGGCGCGTGTCGACGTTGCCGCGGATCTCGCAGAACTCCACCTGCGGGAAAAGCCTCTTGATTTGCAGGCGGCGTCGCGGGCTGCCCGTGGCGAGCGTCTTCGGTTCGCCGATGCCGGCGCGCAGCACGAGTACATCGCGCGGGTCGGCGCGCGGGAGATAGCCGGCGATGGCGAGCCCGGCCGGCATGTCGCCGGGCAGATCCTTGGTGCTGTGGACCGCGAGATCGGCTTCGCCGCGCAGGAGCGCGGCTTCGAGTTCGCCGGTGAAGAGCCCCTTGCCACCTTTTTTTTCCAACGACCACTCGGCTTGCGCGTCACCGGTCGTGACGATTTTCAGCAGCTCAGTTTTCACGCCGAGCTTCGCGTGCAGGTGCGCGGCGACCAACTCCGTCTGCGCCAGCGCGAGCGGGCTTTTGCGGGTGGCGAGGACGAGTTTTTTCACCGTGAAATAAAAAGGGCGCAGACCATGTCTGCGCCCGGAAGTTTTCTCAAACGGGCGCGATTCTCAGTAGCTCGCTTGCACGCCCTTCAGGTTTTTCTTGGCCATCCACGGCATCATGCTGCGGAGGTAGAGGCCGGTCTTTTCGATCGGGTGTTTCTCGCCCTTCGTGAGGAGTGCCTTGTAGTTCTTGAGGCCGCCCTTGTGCTCCTTGACCCATTCCTTGGTGAACTGGCCGCTCTGAATTTCCTTCAGGATTTTCTTCATCTCGGCTTTCGTCTGCTTGTTCACGACGCGCGGGCCGCGGTTGATATCGCCGTATTTGGCGTTTTCCGAAATCGAGAAACGCATGCCGGCAATGCCGCTCTCATACATGAGATCGCAGATGAGCTTCAGCTCGTGGAGACACTCGAAGTAGGCCATCTCGGGCTGGTAACCAGCCTCGACGAGCGTTTCGAACCCGGCCTGCACGAGCGCGCTGGCGCCACCGCAGAGCACGGCTTGTTCGCCGAAAAGATCGGTCTCGGTCTCTTCCTTGAAGGAGGTCTGGAGCACGCCGGCGCGGGTCGAGCCGATGCCCTTGGCCCAGGCGAGCGCGGTCTTCTTGGCCTTCTTCGATTTGTCCTGCGCGACGGCGATGAGGGCCGGCATGCCTTTGCCTTCGGCGTAGAGGCGGCGGACCATGTGGCCGGGGCCTTTCGGGGCGACCATGATGCAGTCGATGTCCTTGTGGAGCGCAATGAGGCCGAAGTGAACCGAGAGGCCGTGGGAGAAGAGGAGCGTTTTGCCCTTCGCGAGATTCGGGAGAATGTCGGAGAGGTAAACGTCGGCCTGCTTCATGTCGGGCAAGCCGACCATGATGACATCGGCGCGGCGCACGGCCTCGGCGGTGTCGACAACTTCGAAGCCGTGTTGCTCGGCGACGGCCTTGGATTTCGAGCCGGGATAGA
>JANYBX010000354.1 GCA_025360615.1 Opitutia bacterium | reverse complement strand
GCTATCCCGTGATGCTCAAATCCACCGCCGGCGGCGGCGGCATCGGCATGTCGCTGATCCGGAAACCCGCCGAACTCTCCGCCGCTTTCGTCGCCGTCGCCCGCCTCGCAAAAAATAATTTCAAGGAAGGCGGCATGTTTCTCGAAAAATTCGTCGAGCACGCCCGCCACATCGAGGTCCAAATTTTCGGCGACAGCCACGGCCACGTCGTCGCCCTCGGCGAGCGCGATTGTTCCGTCCAGCGCCGAAACCAGAAAGTCGTCGAGGAAACGCCCGCGCCCGGCCTCACCACCGACCAACGCACCGCGCTCCTCTCCTCCGCCGCGCGCCTCGGCGCCGCCGCTCACTACCTCAACGCCGGCACCGTCGAATTCATCTACGACAACGCCACCGGCGAATTCTATTTTCTCGAGGTCAACACCCGCCTCCAAGTCGAACACGGCGTCACCGAAGAAGTGACCGGAGTCGACCTCGTCGAGTGGATGCTCCGCGCGGCCGCCGGCGAGCTCGACCTGTCCACGTTCACGCCCGCGCCCATCGGCGCGTCAATCCAAGTCCGCGTCTACGCCGAAGATCCCGGCAAGAATTTCCAACCCGCCGCCGGCACGCTCACCGACGTTCACTTCGCCACCTCCGCCCGCATCGAGACGTGGGTCGAGCGCGGCACCGAGGTCTCCGCCTTCTACGATCCGCTGCTCGCCAAAATCATTGTGCGCGGGCGCGACCGCGCCGAGGCGCTCCACCGCCTCGACGTCGCCCTCGCCGACACCCGCCTCCACGGC
Organism: Opitutia bacterium; assembly: GCA_025360615.1. GTDB lineage: Bacteria > Verrucomicrobiota > Verrucomicrobiia > Opitutales > Opitutaceae > Tous-C4FEB. The sequence goes on along the minus strand of JANYBX010000354.1, from coordinate 7,696 downwards.
CTCGAAACCAATCTCGCCTATCTCCGCCAGATCGTCGCCTCAACCGGTTTCCGCGCGGGCGGCGTCACCACCAAATATCTCAACACGCTCCCATACTCCCCCGCGACCATCGACGTGCTCGAAGGCGGCACGCAAACCACCGTCCAAGATTTTCCCGGACGCCTAGGCCACTGGGATGTCGGCGTCCCGCCCTCCGGCCCGATGGACGGCCGCTCGTTCCGCTTGGCCAACCGCCTCGTCGGCAATCCCGACACCGCCGCCGGCCTCGAACTCACCGTCAACGGTCCCACGCTCCGCTTCAATACGGCCGCGATCATCGCGCTCACCGGCGCGCACATGCCCGCCACGATCAATGGCAAACCCGTCGCCTACCACCGCGCCCTCCGCGTGAAACCCGGCCAGACGCTCCGCCTCGCCGCCGTCGATGGCCCCGGCCTTCGTGCCTACCTCGCCATCCGCCACGGCCTCGACGTGCCCGACTACCTCGGCAGCAAGGCCACGTTCACCCTCGGCCTCTTCGGCGGACACTCCGGTCGCGCCCTCCGCGTGGGCGACGTGCTCCGCGTTAACCGTTCCACGCCCGCCGGCGTCACCGACACCGCTCCACTCCTTCGCGCGCCCGCGTCCGTGCACTCGCCGCTCACGCGCGACTGGGAAATCGGCGTCCTCTACGGCCCGCACGGCGCTCCCGATTTTTTCACCGCCGACGACATCGCGACGCTCTTCTCCTCGTCCTACGAAGTTCACTACAATTCCGCCCGCACCGGTGTCCGCCTTATCGGGCCGAAACCACAATGGGCGCGACGCGACGGCGGCGAGGCCGGCCTGCACCCCTCGAACATTCACGACAACGCCTACGCCATCGGCGCGATCGATTTCACCGGCGACATGCCGATCATCCTCGGCCCCGATGGCCCAAGCTGCGGCGGCTTCGTTTGCCCCGCGACCATCGCGCAAGGCGAACTCTGGAAAATGGGCCAGCTCAAGCCCGGCGACAAAGTCCGCTTCCGCCCGCTCACCTCCGAGCAAGCCCGCATCCTCCTCCTCGCCCAAGACGCCGAAATCGAATCCCTCACTCCCGCCCGAAAATCCAAAATCGAAAATCCAAAATCGAGAATCCCCACGGAGCCCGCCATTCTCCACGCCATCCCCGCGCGCCCCGACGCCCCGGCCGTCTGCTACCGCCGCTCAGGGGATAGCAATCTCCTCGTGGAATACGGCCCGCTGATGCTCGACATTGCGCTGCGCATGAGAGTCCACGCGCTACAAACCTGGCTCGAGCGCCATCATCTCCCCGGGATCGTCGATCTCACGCCCGGCATCCGCTCGCTCCAAGTTCACTTCGACGCGCGGCTCCTCCCGCTCGAGCGCCTGATGGAAATTCTCCTCCGCGCCGAGAGTGAACTCCCCGCCGTCGACGACAGCGAGGTGCCCTCGCGCATCGTCCACCTCCCGCTCTCGTGGGAAGACGAATCCACGCTCCTCGCCATCCGCAAATACATGCAGATCGTCCGCAAGGACGCTCCGTGGTGCCCGAGCAACATCGAGTTCATCCGCCGCATCAACGGCCTCGACTCCGTCGCCGACGTCCACCGCATCGCCTTCGACGCGAGCTATCTCGTCCTCGCGCTCGGCGATGTTTACCTCGGCGCACCCGTCGCCACGCCCGTCGATCCGCGCCAGCGCCTCGTTACGACGAAATACAATCCCGCCCGCACGTGGACGCCCGAAAACGCCGTCGGCATCGGCGGCGCGTATCTCTGCATCTACGGCATGGAAGGCCCCGGCGGTTACCAGTTCATCGGCCGCACCTGCCAGATGTGGAACCGTTACAAGCAGACCACCGAGTTCACCGATGGGAAACCGTGGCTCCTCCGCTTCTTCGACCAAATTCGTTTCTATCCGGTGACCAACGCCGAGCTCGCAAAATTCCGCGAAGATTTTCCGCAAGGCCGCGTGAAACTGAAAATCGAGGAAACGACCTTCCGCCTGCGCGACTACGAGAAATTTCTCACCGCCAACAGCGACACGATCGTCGCCGCCAAGACCCGCCAGCAATCCGCCTTCGAGGCCGAGCGCAAACGCTGGGAGGAAAGCGGCCAGCTCAACTTCTCCGCCGAATCCGAGGCCGCCGGCGAAGCCAACACCGACGCGATCCCGGCCGGCTGCATCGCCGTGCCCGCGCACATCCCCGGCAACATCTGGAAAATCACCGTCGCACCCGGCGACACCGTGAAAGACGGCGATCCGCTCGTCATCCTTGAGTCGATGAAAATGGAAGTCACCGTCGTCGCCAGCCGCGCCGGCAAGGTGCGCGAAGTCCGCTGCACCGAGGGGAAACCAGTCAGCGCCGGCGAAACGCTCGTCGTCCTCGAAGGTTAGAAAATTGTCTCGCGAAGGAAACAAAGGAGGCGAAGGACGACCAAAACTGGCCGAAAACTAGCTTTAGTCATTTCCCTTCCGAACCTTCGCCTCCTTCGATCCCTTCGCGAGACCCCTTCCGTCCATGTTGCCATCCCTCGACCTCACCACGCTTCGCGCCGCCTACGCCGCCGGCACGCTCACGCCCACCGCACTCGTCGAGCAACTCTGGGCCATCCTCGCCGCTCAGACCGACGACGCCGTCTGGATTCACCGGCTCCCACTTGCCGACCTCCTCGCCCACGCCCGCCGCCTCGAAACCCTCGACCGCGCCAAACTCCCCCTCTATGGCGTCCCCTTCGCGATCAAGGACAATATCGATCTCGCCGGCGCACCCACCACCGCCGCGTGTCCAGCCTTCGCTTATACGCCCGCCGAATCCGCGTTCGTCGTGCAACGCTTGCTCGACGCCGGCGCGATTCCCATTGGTAAAACCAATCTCGACCAGTTCGCCACCGGCCTCGTCGGCGTGCGGTCGCCCCACGGCACGCCGAAAAATCCGTTTCACCCCGAGATGATTCCCGGCGGCTCCAGCAGCGGCTCCGCCTGCACCGTCTCCGCCGGCCTCGTGAGTTTTTCCCTCGGCACCGATACCGCCGGTTCCGGTCGCGTGCCCGCCTCGTTTCAAAATCTCGTCGGCGTAAAGCCGACGCGCGGCTGGCTCAGCACGCGCGGCGTCGTGCCCGCCTGCCGCTCGCTCGACTGCGTTTCCGTCTTCGCCCTCACCGTCGGTGACGCGACCGCCGTCACCCAAATCGCCGCCGGCTACGACTCGGCTGAACCCTTCTCCCGCCCCGCGCGCTCGGAGTTTACTCCGCCGCTCAGCACTCCATTTCGTTTCGGCGTCCCCGCCGCCGACCAACTCGAATGGTTCGGCGACACGCAAAACCCCGCGCTCTTCGCCGACGCGATCCGCACCATCGAATCGCTCGGTGGCACGAAAATCGAAATCGACTTCGCCCCGTTCCGCGACGCCGCCCGCCTGCTCTACGAAGGCCCGTGGGTCGCCGAGCGCTGGGCCGCCGTGCGCGCCTTTCACGGGAAAAACGCCGACGCGATTTTCCCCGTTACTCGAAAAATTATCGAGGGCGGCGCGAAACCGCTCGCCGTGGATGCGTTCGAGGCGCTCTACCAACTCGCCGCGCTCCGCCGCCAAGCCGACGCCACCTGGACTCAGGTCGACACCCTCCTGTTGCCCACCGCCGCGACGATTTATACGCGCGCCCAACTCGAAGCCGATCCCATCACGCTCAACTCGCGCCTCGGCCACTACACCAATTTCGCCAACCTCCTCGACACCGCCGCGCTCGCTGTGCCGGCCGGTTTCCGCGCCGATGGCCTGCCCTTTGGCATCACCTTCTTCGGCCCCGCGTGGAGCGACGCCCGCCTCGCCACGCTCGGCGCGGCCTTTCAACAAGCCACCGCCAAAACCCTCGGCCACACCAGCCACCCCCTTCCCCCGCCCGCCCCCGCCACGCCCCGCGCCTCTTCCGAAATCCACCTCGCTGTCGTCGGCGCGCACCTGTCCGGCCAGCCGCTGAACTCCCAACTCACCGAGCGCGGCGCCCACCTCGTGCGCTCCACACACACCGCAAACTGCTACCGCCTCCACGCGCTCGCTGGCACGACGCCTCCGAAACCCGGCCTCCTTCGCGTCGCTCCCGGCGACGGCGCGCCCATCGAGATCGAAATCTGGTCGCTCGCCCCCGCCGCCTGGGCCGACTTCGTCGCCGCGATCCCCGCGCCGCTCGGCATCGGCACGCTCCTCCTCGCCGACGGCTCCGCGGTGAAAGGCTTTCTTTGCGAGCCCGCCGCCCTCGCCGGTGCCGAGGACATCACCCACCACGGCGGCTGGCGCGCCTACCGCGCAGCAAAAAAGTAGGGCCGGTCTCCGACCGGCTCCTCTTTAACCGCGGGCCGTCCTCCAATCCCGCGAACGCTCAACTCCGCCCTTTACACATATCAACGCTTCCCTATGCGTTGATACGTGATCCAGCCCGACCGCCCCATCTCCGATCTTTTCGCGCTCAACCGCCCGCTGCGCTCGCTGGAGTTTTTCCCACCGAAAGATGATGCCGGCGTCGAGGCGTTGCGCGCCACAGCCACCGCGCTGAAGCGCATGAACCCCGATTTCGTGTCTGTCACCTACGGCGCGGGCGGCACGACGCGCGACCGCACCGCGCAAATCTGCGATTTTCTCAAACGCGATTTCGGCTTCACGGTGATGCCTCACCTCACCTGTGTCGGCCATACGCGCGCCGAACTTTCCGCAGTGGCCGACCGCATTTACGCCGGCGGTTTCCGAAACATCATGACGCTCCGCGGCGATCCGCCAAAGGGCGAGACGACGTTCACTCCCTACAAAGACGGCCTTCGCTACGGCAGCGATCTCGCGGCGCTGTTGAAAGAGCGCCACGCCGATTTCTGTCTCGGCGTCGGCGGTTATCCCGAAAAGCACCCGGAAGCGCCGTCGCTCGAAACGGACCTGATCAATCTCAAAACGAAAGTCGACGCCGGGGCCGCGTTCATCACGACACAGCTCTTCTTCGACAACGCCGTCTATTATCGTTTCGTGGAAAAATGCCGTGCCGCCGGTATCACGGTGCCGATCGTGCCCGGCATCATGCCCGTGCTGTCGTTGAAGCAAATCCAGCGTTTCACCACGATGTGTGGCGCGACGCTGCCACCGAAACTCATCACCCGTCTCGAAGCCGCTGCCGAGAACACTGAGGTCGTCGAAACCATGGGTATCGACTGGGCCCTTACGCAAATCCGGGACCTGCTCGCGCACGGCGCGCCGGGCTACCATCTATATATTTTAAACCGGGCTAAGGGCGCGCTGGCGTTGGCCGCAGGCTTGGCGGCATAGATCAATGGCGTCGGAAAGTCGGGGCCCAAGCCCGGCATATTCATGCTCTTATGACACACCTTGGGATTGCGTGGCTGGAGGTGTGCGAAATTATCGCGCCGGTTCCAACCCCTCAGCCCCATGAAGATCGTATCCCGTCTCCTCACCGCCTTCCTTTGTACGCTTTGCTTAAAACTCCACGCCGGGAGTCTTAAAGTTAATTTGGCTCCCACCGCGGTCGTCACCGCGGGAGCCCAGTGGCGCGTCGATGGCGGCACCTGGCGCAACAGCGGCACCACGGTGAACGGCCTCTCCAATGCCACGCATTCCGTGGATTTCAAACCTGTCGCCGGCTGGATCACGCCCGCCACCGCCTCCGCCAGTATCACGAATGGTAACACGACCACGCTCACCGGCACCTACGTCCAAACCGCGTCGCTCAAAATCACTCTCACTCCCACCAGCGGACAATGGCGAGTTGACGCCGGCGCTTGGCAAGTCAGCGGCGTCACCCTCCCGAACCTCGCCCCCGGCAGCCACACCGTCGACTACGCGAGCGTCAACGGCTATGCGGTGCCCGCCACTGAAACGCTTACACTCACCTCGGCGCAAACCACCACGCTGACGCGCAGCTACACCCAGCTCGCCCAGGTATCGGTCACCCTTTCGCCCTCGACCGCACAATGGCGCGTCGACAGCGGCGCATGGCAGGCTAGCGGCGCCACGGTCGCAAACCTCGCGCTCGGCTCGCACGCCATCAGCTACGCTGCACTCAACGGGTACATTGCACCCGCCTCCGACTCCGTCTCCTTGACTGCGGGCCAATCTCTCTCACTCAACCGGGCCTACGTCCAGCTCGCTCAAGTCTCCGTCAACCTCACTCCCTCCACCGCGCAGTGGCGCATCGACAGCGGCGCCTGGCGAGCGAGCGGCACAACGGCAACCAACTTGGCCCCCGGCACGCATACCGTGGACTACGCCGCGCTCGCGGGCTACACCGCGCCCATTTCCGAAAGCGTCACGTTGGTCGCAGGACAATCGCTGGCCCTGAACCGCAGCTACGTTCAACTCGGTCAGCTCACGATCACGCTCAGCCCGACGAGTGGTCAGTGGCGCCTCAATGGCGGAGCTTGGCTGGCGAGCGGCGCGACCGCGCCCAACCTCGCCGCCGGGAATTACACGGTCGAATACTCCGCGCTTTCATCTCCTTCCTGGGGCCCACCTCCCACGGAAATGGTCGCCTTGGCGATTGGCCAGTCCCTAGCGCTCACGCGCACTTACGCCATCCTTGGCCAAGTCGGGATCGGACTAGTCCCCTCCACAGGGACGTGGCGGTTGGCCGGCGGAGCGTGGCAGGCCAGCGGCACCTCTCTGTGGGTGACGCCTGGCACCTACACTCTCGAATATTCCCCGCTTGCGAATCTTGATTCACCGCCGTCCGAGACGTTCGTGGACGGCATCGCCACGACCCGTTACTACACCTCCCAAAAACCCGCATTGCGCATCTACGTCGGCGGCGGCCAATGGCGCATCGACGGCGGCGCATGGCAGGCCAGCGGCACACGACTCGCGGAGCTCGAAGTCGGCGCCCACACCATCGACTACACCGACATCGGCGGGATCAACAACCCGCTCCCTTCGGAAACCGTCAACCTCGCCCTGCGCGACGACATGACGTTGACGCGCTCCTATCCGCTCAAGCCCGCCTCGCTCCAGGTCAACCTCACCCCCGCCACCGGCACATGGCGCGTGTATCAGAACGGATACTCCAGCGGCTGGCAGCCCAGCGGAGCCACAGTCACCGGTCTCATCTACGCGAATTACTACGTCGAATACAGCGCGATCACGAACTACGACCCCGTTCCCACCGAAGTCGTTTCGGTAAGTCCCGGCCAGTTGCTCATCGTCGCTCGCTCCTACGCCGCTCGCGCCCAAGTCACGATCACCCTCAGCAATACCGCCGGCCAGTGGGCCATTGACGGCGGCGCGTGGCAGCCCAGCGGTGCCACCGTGGCCAATCTTGCTCCGGGCGCTCATCCGATTACCTACGCTGCCCTAGCCAACTATGATGCCCCACCGAGCGAAACCCTGACGCTCACCGCCGGGCAAAGTGCGAACCTCACGCGCAATTTCACGCCACACCCGGCACAACTCTCGATCACGCTCAATCCCACCGCTGGGCAGTGGAATATCGACAGCGGCACGTGGCAGCCCAGCGGTGCCACCGTTTCCAACCTCGCTCCCGGCCCGCATACCCTCAACTACGCCGCCCTCTCGAACTACGATGCCCCGCCGAGCGAAACTCTTACGCTCACCGCTGGGCAAACGGTGAGCCTTACCCGAAGCTTCACGCCGCGGCCGGCACAACTAACGATCACGACCACTCCCCCCACCGGGCAGTGGAATATCGACGGCGGTGCGTGGCAG
>JANYBX010000351.1 GCA_025360615.1 Opitutia bacterium | reverse complement strand
CACGGCCGAGGAGGCTTGGAAAAAATGGGAAGCCGGCGAAGGACTGAAGGCGGGATTCCTGGAGGTCGCCGGTGGGGCCGATCATCTCGGGTTCAAGGTTCTGATGCTCGCGCCCGCGTGGGTGCAGCGGCACACGGGTGGAAGCTATCTCGTGCCGGCATTTTGCGTGAGCCTGTTTTCGCTCGCGAATATTTTTTTGATCTGGCGAATCGCGCGACGGGCAGGCGCGGATGAACGCGAGGCGCTCTGGGCGGCGGCGGCGATGGCGGCGGCGAACACGATGTTCTACTGGGCGCGGCACGTAATGCCGTTTGATGTGGCGCTGTTTTGGGCGCTCGCGTGTCTCTATGTGGGCGTGAAACCGGCGGCGCGATGGTGGGATTCCCTGCTCGCGGGCGCGCTCGGGTCCGCGGCATTTGTCACCTACAACGGCTACTGGGCGATCGTGGCGTGCGTGCTCACGGCGCATGTGTTGCTCGCGTGGCCATCGTGGAAGAGCGGATTGGGGCGCACGGTCGGTGGATTGGTGGGGCTGGTCGGGTCGTTTGCGCTGCTGTTGGGCGGGGTTGGCTGGTTGCTGGAGGTGGATTTGCTGGGGCTGACGACGGCGGAGAACGCCGAGTCCAAGGTCGCGACTTACCTCAGTTTTTCCGGTTCGATCAACCAAGGGGATTTCCACGAGGGAGCACAGGTGTTTTTTGATTATCTGTGGCGCGTGGAACGGGCGACGGCCTTCGTCTGGGCGGCGGCGCTCATCGCGAGTGGGTGGCTGCTCGTGCGATGCGATGCGGCCACGCGGCGGCGGGGAATTTTGTGGGCGGGATGCCTCGTGGCGCTGATGGCGATTTTGATCGTGGGGGCAAACGTGTTGGAAAAATTTGTCGTCTATGGGCGACTCGCGCGGCAGGTGGCGCCATTCTGCGCGCTGCTGGTAGGTTGGACCGCAGGGCGATTTTTCGAGGGAGAAAAAGGCGCTGGTGGGAAGGAGCGGCTGGCATTTGCCGGCTTGGCGGGCTGCGCGGCGTGGAGCATGGCGACGCCGTTGCGGCAGGAGTTTCCCGTGCCGTTTCATGTGAGGGCGACAGCTTACGTGACCACCTATCGAAACCTGCACGCGCAGGCCGATCCGGTCGGGACGGCGCCGGAAAAATTTCGGTTTCTCTACAACGGCTTCATCTGGCCCGAGGCGGACCGGACGCCGCAACCGCGGCACGTCGTGTTGATGGAGGCAGTGCATCCGCTGCAATGGCGACCGTATCTCTACGAGGGTTTTAAGCGCGCGCAGCGGGAACAGATCGAGGCGACGGACATTCGGATGCGGCTGATTTTGCTGAAGGATTGATTGCCGAGGGCGCGCGAAGTTGGTTTCCCTCGTTGACCCCATGAGTTCGAAGTTGCCGACCAATCCCTATCACGAGCTGGCGTGGATCGCCGGCACGCCAGAGATCGGTCAAGGTGTGTGGATCGGGGCGTTCACGCTGATCGACGGGCTCGGCGGGCTGAAAATCGGCGACGGGTGCAACATCAGCAGCGGCGCGCAGGTGCTCTCACACTCGACGGCGCGGCGATGCGTGACGGAACGCGCGCTCGATGTGGTCGACAAGAAGCCGACGGAGTTGGGCGCGCATGTTTTTGTGGGCGCAAACGCGGTGGTGCTGATGGGTGCGAAGGTGGGGCACCACTCGATCATCGGCGCGGGCGCGGTGGTGTTGGAGGATGCGGTGATCCCGCCGTATTCGCTCGTGGCCGGCGTGCCGGGGCGCGTGGTGCGCTCGATCGAGGCAGAGGTGAAAACGTGGCGAGCCGAGGGCGCGGCGGCGAAGGCGGCGGTGTTGGCCAACCCGGCGTAATTTCATGGCGCCCCTGCTTTCCATCGTCACGCCGGCCTTCAACGAGGCGGAGAATCTGCCGAAACTTTACGAGCGAATCTGCGCGCTGGACTGGGCGGGGCTCGGGCTGGAGTTCGAGTTGATCGTGGTGGACGATCATTCGCGCGACGCGACGCCGGCGGTGCTCGCGGGCTTGAGTGCGCGGGATCCGCGCGTGCGGTGGCTGCGGTTTTCGCGGAATTTCGGGAGCCACGCGGCGTTGACCGCGGGGCTGGAGCACGCGCGAGGGGCAGCGGCGGTGGTGCTGGCGGCGGACTTGCAGGATCCGCCGGAGACGATTCCGGAGCTGGTCGCGCAGTGGCGCGACGGCGGGGCGGTGGTGTGGGCGGTGCGCGGGGCGCGCGAGGGCGAAACGCTCCAGACGCGGCTGGCGGCGCGGATTTTTTATACGTTTATGCGGCGGGCGCTGCACATGGAGATGCCGCCGAGCGGCGTGGATTTTTTCCTGATCGACCGCGCGGTGATCGACACGCTGAAGGCGTCGCCCGAGCGGAACACGTCGCTCATCGGGCAGATTCAGTGGATGGGTTTCGAGCAGCGCAGTTTGGTTTATACAAAACAGGCGCGCGCCTCGGGGCGGTCGAAGTGGACGGTGTCGAAGAAGATCAAGCTGTCAGTGGACTGGCTCGTGGGGTTTTCATATTTCCCGATCCGGTTTATGTCGGCGCTCGGCGTGCTGTTCGCGTGCGCGGGGTTTTTATATGCGCTGTTTCTAATCGTGCGACGGTTCGTCTACGTGGTGCCGGTCGAGGGGTGGACCTCGCTGATCTGCGTCGTGCTG
>JANYBX010000338.1 GCA_025360615.1 Opitutia bacterium | reverse complement strand
AAACCTGATCGGCTGGCCGCGCATGGGGGTGACGGAACAGGGAATCATTCCCAAACACCCGAGTCCCAAGGCCACGCCTCCTTCGTTGAATCGCCAAGATCACCGGTTATCAGGCCCCGAGGCGAACCTCCCCCTCGCCTGCTGGACCGGCTTCGCCGCACCTCGCGGCTCAATCCATCCGGGGCCGGGCTTCCCAAACGTGACTTACCGTCGTGCGAACCATGATTCTGCCCGCTCATCCTTCGTTCATCACGGCTACATCACCTCTACATCACGGCTACATCACCTCTAGACGACGGCTGAGATTGTTGGGCGGTCTCCTTCCGATCCCACCCCTCAAGGTCGGGCTTTCCGGCACCTTCTGGGCTGCCAAGATCGCCGGCCACCTGTCCGCGATCGCCGCGTCAACCGCCTCCTTGCCCGCCACCACCGTTGACTGAAAATGATCCGAGCCTAATTCCCGCCGCATGAAAACCGCCACGACCACCAAGCCCCCCCCGCGCCACGAAGCGCGGCCGGCTGGCCAGCAAACCTGTCGCCAAGCTCACGCTTTTGGAGCAATTCAAGGTATTCGACGGGCGCGCGGATGACTTGCCAGCCGACCTCGACCTCCAGCACGACCATTACCTCTACGGCACCGCGAAACGGACGCGTTTTACGAAGGTTGGGAGTGGCGCTATGAATCGCTGAAAGGGAAGAAAAACGGGCTTCAATCCGCCGAACCATTCGCCGTTAGCCTCGCGGCGGTATTGGCGATTCATCGCGCATAGTTATCGGGCTCTCGGTTGGCGCGAACCGGAGTCCGCGCCTTACTGCTAGGCCGGCCCGGACGTGAAGAGCGGCGTATGGCTCTGCAGTTCAGTGGACAACCTGGCGATATTGCCGGCTTGGGGCAGCAACACCATGCCGGGCAGTCGCGCGGCGAGCAGCGGGGTGATGTTGAGCGGCTTCGGCAAAGGCGTGGTCGCGGAAAGCAAGAGTTCACCGAATTTTCGCCGGCTGGCGGTAAACAGCTCTGGCGCGCTCGCCTCGATCATCCAAAACCGCTCCGGCAGGTGGTTTTGCATCCGGCCGATGATCGCGGCCTCCAGCGGTGCGCCGGTCCAACTGCGGATTTCTTGGAGATGACGCAGATAGGCGGCTCGTTCGACCAGCAGCGCACGCAAGACTAGGAGGCCTTGGCGGCAAAAAATACCAAAACGGTCATACCAATCTTGTCCAATCGAGGGGGCAAAGCGGACGATACTTTGCAGAAAATCGAAGCCGACCGCCTCGGCTTCACCGGCGCTGTAAGCGGTGGCGTGGCGTTGCAGGCCGAGGATGATGCGGAAATTGTCCTTCTTCAGAAAATGCCGGGGCAAGCAGTAATACGGGCCGAAATTATCATCGTGCAGCACGTAGCTGCTCAGCCAGCTCTCGCTGGAAAAATAGCGGAGCTGGTTCCCAAAGTAGGCCCGCTGGGCGTCGGGCACCCAGGCATCGTTGTTAAACGTGTGCCCGATCACAGGGACGATGTGCCGAGGTGAACCACCGGGAGGGGGGTTGGGATCTTCGAGCTCAAAGCCGACCAAGGCGGGGCAACCGGACTCGATAAACCCATAGAGATCGCGTTGAAACTCGGTGGGCAGATCGAGGCCCGCCTTGGGCTCGTGCACGATCTTCTCATGCGGAACGCCCAGACCGCGCAGAATCGTTTGTAGATCGTCCGGCGAAAGCCCCGAGCCACCACCGACCACTCGGGTGCGGTGGTCGATACCGGCCAGACCGTTCATCCGAGCATAGCTCAGATCGGCCTCGGGCACGAGGCAGGCGAGCGCGGTGCGCAAGGCGACATGCGCGCAGACAAAGGTCAGATCGTTTTGCTGCGCATAAAGGACGCCGGTGACGGTTTGCAGCCCGACGGAGGTCTGCACGGCATAGGAGCGCCGGCAGTGGATAAAGTTGTTTTGATCCTCCAGCCGAACCGACGGGAGCACGGATTCATAAACGTGGTCCTGGGGTTGGGTGGCCCCCTTGAGTTGATCGCTTTTGAAAACCGCGTAGCCGATAAAGTCCGTGAGCGCGGCGGCTGCATCGGGCGAACAACGCCAGAAAGTGAGGCGATGAACGATGGAGCCCAGAAATTCGGGCCGACGAATACCCAGTGCCGCGTTTTCTTCGGTAAGCAGAGTGCAAGTGCCCTCATCGAGGCGCTCGATGAGCAACGATTGGTAGCCCAAGACCCGGGCCAGCGAGAAGATGCGCCGCAGGACGGGGTGCGACCGATAGTGCCGGTCGATGTAGAGGAAATTTGAGAATCCCGTTTCTATCCGGGTATCAATCCAATCAATCCGTATCCCCGGCGCGGCACGAAAATTCATGCCGCGTCGAACTCAGTAGCTGCCGACGCTTACGTGACGGGTCTGGGAGGAATAGTCCTGTCGCCGCTCCAGATAGGATTCCACCTCTTTGGAGAATTGAAGCCGGTCGGCAGGAATAACTAACGGGGCCGATGACTGGGCCTGCGGCTCATCCTGCTGGCTGCGGCGAGTAAGCTCCTGCAGGGCGTGGGTAAGTTGCGTGGTGGCGTAGGTCACGGAATCGGGAGTGAAAATATGAGTGAAGATGCAGAAAACAGACGAGCACCGCGAGCGCGCTAATGATTATTTTGGGTGTGAGCCCAAGGCCTCGACAAGGTAATTTTCAATTGACGCAAGTAGCATCACGGCTGTGCGGCGATCAAAAAACAAGCTCAGTCAGCCCCGACTAGGTTGACGGTGGCAATGGTAAAGGTGAACGCCACAACAAGCGCATGGCGAATAGCGCACGTTCCTCGCGTTCAGGCAGCCTGCGCGCCCAGACGGTCGCCTATGCGCGCTTGGTTGATCGAAAAGTCGGGCCGGAAGATAGACCTGAATCAATTCTGGGAAAAGCAGAGTGCGCCGGACGCACTTGGCGACGTTTTTGCTCCACGCGCCCGAAACCCGTGCCTGACATCTTCACCAAGCGAAAACGCTCCGCCCTGATGGCGGCTGTGCGCTCGCGCGGCAACCGCTCCACCGAGCTGAAGTTCATCGCGTTCATGCGCGCGCACGGCATCACGGGCTGGCGGCGAAATTCGAAGCTCACGGGCCGACCCGACTTCGTTTTCCCCGCGCTGAAACTCGCCGTCTTCCACGACGGCTCGACCAGTCTGCACGTGAACTGACTCCTCCGCGCGACCCTGCCGGCACCCGCGTCCCGACGCTTGCCAATCCCCCGGGTCAACCGCACAAATCCTCCTCGTGACGACGTGCGACCACCAGATGATCGATGCCCGCCTGCTCCGGTTGGTCGAAGCCTCGGTTCAAAAAATCGACGCCGATCCCGCGTTAATGCAGCGTCTCACTGGAAACATTTCCCGCTGGTCGAATCCCCTCCTGCAGACGCAGTGGCAACGGCGGTTGCAGCAACCGTGGCAGGAGCTGCGCGCCCAATTGCTCGCCAACACCGACGAGGGCGCCGCGTTGCGGCAGGATGCGCCGCTGGGCGGAATCCTCCCGCCGGTCGAGCGGGCGCGAATCATGCGGGAATTTTCCCATGACGCGCGCCCAGCTTGAACACATCGTCCGCGCCGCCGGCTCGATTACCGACGAGTCGGTGATTTTGGTGCTGGGCAGCCAGTCGATTCTGGGCGCGTTCCCTGCCGTGCCTCCGCCGCTCGACGTTTCGCGCGAGGCCGATGTGTGTCCGCTGCACGCGCCGGAGAAGGCCGATTTGATATCCGGCGCCATCGGGGAAGTTTCCCAGTTCGACAGCACCTTCGGCTACTACGCCCACGGGCTGCCGCCCGAGTCTTGTCCCCTGCCCTCGGGCTGGAAGGAGCGTCTCATCCCGTTTCAGAACGACAACACGCGCGGCGTGACGGCGCTCTGTCTTCATCCGCTCGATCTCGCGTGCTCGAAGCTGGTCGCGGGCCGGGAAAAGGATGTCGGATTCGTCGCGGCCATGCTGGCCCACGACTTGATCGAGCCCTGTGCGCTCGAAGCCCAAATCGGTTTGTTGCCCGCGACGGACCAGCGTGAACGCGCGGGCCAAATCTTCACCGTCGTGCAGGCGAAAGTTTCCCGGGACCGTCTTTGAGCCCAGCCCGCGGACGGGCGGCCCGCCCGATGACTCGGCCATGCCCGACATTTTCTCCAAACGAAAACGCACCGCCGTGATGTCGGCCGTGCGCTCGCGCGGCAACCGCTCCACGGAGCTGAAGTTCATCGCGCTCATGCGCGCCCACGGCATCACCGGCTGGCGGCGCGGATCGAAACTCACGGGCCGACCCGACTTTGTTTTCCCCGCGCTCAAACTCGCCGCCTTCGTCGACGGCTGCTTCTGGCACGGCTGCCCGAAGCATGGCACCAGCCCCAAGGCCAACGCCGCCTTCTGGCTCGCCAAGATCACCGGCAACCAAGCCCGTGATCGTCGCGTCAACCGCCTCCTTCGTGCGAAAGGCTGGCGCGTGCTGCGCATCTGGGAGCACGAGTTGGCGCGCAAGAACGAGGCGAGACTCCTGCGGCGGCTGTGCAGCAGGCACAACATGGATTTCCGCCTGCGCTGGTAGCTTCGGCGCGACCCCGGGCCGGTGAGAAAGAGCAAAGGCGGTCGGTGTGCTTGCGCCGGGTGCCGGGCGGAGGCCAGGCGATGCCGCATCGCGTGACTTGACTCCGCCTACGTAGGAAACTTGTTTCTACGTGTGAAGACCAAGCTCACCCTTTATGTTGAAAAGGCCGCCGTCAAACAGGGTAAAATCTGGGCACGTCGGCGGAAAATTCCGCTCTCCCGCGTGGTCGAGGAGCATTTGAGCCGGCTCGTGGCGGCCGATGCCGGCGAACGTTTTCTCGCGAAATGGCAGGGGAAATTTACCCTTTCGGCTGACGCGGCGAAGGATCCCCGCGCGGCGGCCATCCTGGCCAAACATGTCCGATGAAGCTTCGTCCCCTGTTCGACACCAATGTGCTGATTGACATCGCCCTGAGCCGGCCCGGTTTGCAGGAGGCGAGTGGCGCTGCGGTGGCATGGAGTCTCAACCATCCGGGCTCCGCGGTCTTGGCCGTTCACACGCTGGCGACCGTCAACTATCTCATGGCCCGCGAAACCGGTGTAGCCAAAGCGCGGGAATTCATCGGCGATCTGGTGTCCGGCATGGAGATCGCACCGCTGGACACCGCCGGGGTCAGTCGCGCCCTCGATCTGCCGTTGCCCGACTTCGCGGATGCGCTGATTGCCGCAGCCGCCGAAAGCGCCGCAGCCACGCACATTGTCACCCGCAACCTGCCCGATTTTCGCAAGTCTCCGGTGAAAGCAGTGACCCCGGAGGATTTTCTAAGGCTGATAGCGAAAACCTGATCGGCTGGCAGCGCATGGGGTGTGACGGAACAGGGAATGCGTCCGGACCCTATGCCAGCATGACGCGGGGGATGCCTGCGGCCCGCTGGCCCTCCACCACGTCGGCGACGGGATCTGCCGAGGCGGTCAGCCTGGCTGACGCGAGATCATCGCAGAGTTGCGCGACGCGGGCGGATGTCGTCATGGCCACGTCGGCAGCGTCGAGACGGCCGCGGCATTCCAAGATAAATGCGAGGTCGACCAGCTCGGTGCGGAGGCCGTCGAGTTTTTCCAAAATAAGGCCGTCGTTGGTGGACATGGCAGGCGTGAAGAGAACGCTATTTTTTACCGCCCTCGACCAGCGCCTTCATGGACGCGAGGCCTTCCTCGAAGGGCACGCCAATCATTTTGTCCTGATTCATGAAAAGGCAGAACGCCTTTGAGACGAAATTGCTTTCACCGAACATGCTCCAAGTCACCACGGTCTTTTGCCCATCGGGCTTGAGGGAAAATTCGGCGGTGCAGGTGGACTCCATGGGTTTCTTGAAATCGAGTCGGGTCCGGACCAGTTCGTTCGGTCGGCTCTCGGTGATCGTCTGGCGGCCCTCGCCGACCTGGCTGTTTCCGGCCCACGTGGAGCTGGCACCGACGCCCGCGGGCGGGCCTTCAAAGGCGGTCTTGACCGCGGGATCGAGCTTCAGCCAGGGATTCCAGGCCTGCGCTTGGTGGAGATCGTTCACTTGCGGAAAAATCGCCGCGGGCGCTGCGGAGATCGTCACCGAGCGTTCCACCCGAAAGGTGGAGGGTTGCAGCGCGACGACGACGACAAACCCGGCGAGGAGAACAACGAGACTGATGAGAATTTTTTTGATCATGGGAGGAGCGGGGAAAGTTAACGGGGGCGGGGACAGTGGGACGCACACTCAGGCCGGCGTGACGCGCGCGGTGAGCATGGGGCGGAACGCGGTGCGATAGGCCCACGCGAGATAGAGTTCAAAGGCGAGAAAAACGGCGGCCATCGGCAGCCCCGTGCGTTCAAGAAAAAGGTGAAACGCGATGCTGTTGACGATGAAGGGCGCAAACAGGGCCAGCGCGAGCGGCACGAAACGGTTCGCCAGCAGCAGCCCGCCGACGATCAGAAGTGTCGCCCCGATCAGTTGCATCATGTAGCCGGATTTCATCAGCGCGCCGGCAAACGCGACCGCGCCTTCCGGCATGGGCGTGGTGGGCTGCGGGATGAAGTTCAAAAATCCGTTGAGCCCGAAGACGAAGAGCGGAAGACCCAGCAGGATTCGCGCGATGGTGGGAAAGTGGCGGGTGAAGGATTTTTTCGCGCGGCCATCGAGCTCGACGGCGGGGGTGGGAGGATTCGTTGTCATGGTGTTTTAATTTATACTTTGGTCTCGAAGTGATCGGGGGAAAATCCGCCTCATCGTTTACGCCGCGACCATGACCTTGAACCCGCCGACGAGCATGCGCTCGCAGTCGAAAGGCATGTCCTTCGGGTCGCACATGGCGGCGCACCGCGGGTCCGCCATGGTGGCGGCGTTGACGCGATCGCGCTGCGCCCGGGATTTGTAGGTGATCCAGGAAAACACTACCGTCTCACCGGGCTTGAGCTTGATCCCCTTCGGGAAGGGCATCCCGAATTTCACGTCGAGATCGTCGCCGACGCATTCACGAACTTCCAGCGCGCCGTGCTCCCGGAAAATCTTGCTCATCTTCCGCGCCATCCGGCGGTAGACGGCGAGGTTTTTCTTCGGAAGCGGCAGGACGTATCCATCGACGTAGTGGGCCATGTGAGTATCTCCTTGGTTGGGTTGATTTGTTTTTGCGGAACGCCGCGGGTGCGCGTTCAAAGACACAACGAACGAACCGCTCCACTCCGGACCATCGCGCGTATTTTTCAACCCTATGTCCTTTCGGACCGCCATGGTTCGTCATAGTTACCGTTACCACCGGCTCACCGTCCCCCACCAAAATCATCCGACATCCCATCACCATGGAAATAAATCCCGCTCCCGCCCCCTACCTGCTGTTTTTTCGCAACACCGGCCCGGAAACCCACCAGCACCTTTCGGCCGAGCAGCGCCAGGAACTCGTGACGCGTTGGAACGCGTGGTATGACAATCTCGCGGCCGCTGGCAAAGCCGTGGAAGGCCAGCCGCTGGAAATGCAGACCCGCGTCGTCTCCGGCCCGGGCGGCGCCCGCGTGGTGGACGGCCCGTTCGCCGAGGCGAAGGAAGCCATCGGCGGCTACGTGAAGCTGATGGTGAGCAGCCTCGACGAAGCCACGGAGATCGCCCGCCAACACCCGGGCCTCGCCTACGGCCTCATCATCGAAGTGCGCTCGATGATGACCACGTGTCACCTCGGCGTCACCGCCAGCCGCAGCGCTTCCAAAACGTTGTCCGACGTCTGAGTTTTGGCCGTGACGCTCCCGAATGCAGAGGTGCCGAAGGATGCCTCACCGAACGCGATCGCATCGTCGTCGTCGCAACCGGCGCGGCTCGTGGAGCATTTTTTTCGCCACGAGACCGGGCGGTTGCACGGCGCGCTGATCCGCCTCCTCGGCGTGCACAACCTCTCGCTCGCGGAGGACATGGCGCAGGAGGCCCTGCTGCGCGCCTTGCGCACATGGTCGATGGGCGGCATCCCCGCCAACCCATCGGCATGGATCACGCAGGTGGCGATGAATCTCGCGCGCGATGCCCTCCGCCACCAGCGCATGTCGGGCGGAAAAGAATCCGCCATCATCACGCATCTCGAACTGACCGCGCCCACCCCGGTCCTCGCCGTCGGGAGCGACCACGAAATCCGCGACGATGCGCTGCGCCTGCTTTTTGTCTGCTGCCATCCGTCGGTCGCGCCGGATGCGCAGGTGGTGCTCGCGCTAAAAGTGCTGTGCGGTTTCAATACGGGGGAGATCGCGCGCGCGTTTCTGACCAACGAGGCGGCCATCGAGAAACAGCTCACGCGCACCAAGCAGCGCATCCAAAACGCCGGCCTCGGCTTCGATTTGCCGGAAGGAGAAAATCTCGCGCCGCGTCTCGATGGCGTGCTCGCGGCGTTGTATCTTTTGTTCAACGAAGGCTACAAGGCCTCCGCCGGTGAACGGCTGATCCGGGAGGATCTTTGCCGCGAGGCGATCCGCCTGACCGCCCTGCTCGCGGCCCATCCCGTCGGGCAAACACCGCGGAGCCACGCGCTGCTCTCGCTCATGCTTTTAACGAGCGCCCGCTTCCCCACCCGGCTGGATGAGCAGGGGGATTTGTTGCGCTTGGACGATCAGGATCGCTCGAAGTGGGACCAGTCGCTCATCGAGCGCGGGCTCGTGCATCTCGTCGCAGCGGCGCGGGGGCACGAGCTGACCGAGTATCATCTCCAAGCGGGGATCGCCGCGATTCATTGCACGGCGGCGAACTCCGCGTCGACGGACTGGGCGCGCATCCTGCGGCACTACGATGAACTTCACCGCCTCAAGCCTTCGCCCATCGTCGCGCTCAACCGCGCGGTGGCCGTGGCGCACCTGCACGGGCCGCGGGCCGGGCTCGATGCCATCGCGGCGATCCCGCAGCGGGACCGGCTGGAGTCGCACTATCTGCTCCACGCCGTCGTGGGCGAATTGCACTGGCGCTTGAAGGACCACCGCGCCGCCGCCGAAAGTTTCCGGCGCGCGCTGCAACTCGCTCAAGTCGGCCCCGAGCAGCTTCACCTCTCCCGTATGTTGGAACGATCCTCCGGCCGCAACTGAACTGACCTGCGCCAACGCACTCGCCCGCCGGAAGCATTCCCTCAAGAAACCGGGCCTGAGTAACCAACCCCGTTTTGCGATGAACCCCTTTCGCCTGCTGTTTTTTTTCGCACTGCTGTCCACGACACGCGCCGAACTCCAACTGCCGCGCATTTTCGGCGACCACATGGTGCTGCAAGCGGACCAGCCCGTCCCCGTCTGGGGCTGGGCCGATCCGGGCGAGAGCGTGGCGGTGACCTTTTCCGGGCAGAACAAACGCACCACCGCCGGAACCGACGGGCGTTGGCTGGTGCGGCTCGATGCGCTACCCGTCTCCGCCCAGCCCGCCGAGCTCACCGTCGCGGCACACGAGACCAAGGTCTTCACTGACGTGCTCGTGGGCGAGGTCTGGCTCTGCTCCGGCCAGTCGAACATGGAAAAACCCCTCGGTGAGCAGCGCGGACAAAAACCCGTCTTCAACGCCGAGGAGGAAATCCGCGCGGCCGATTTTCCGCTGATCCGGCTCTTCAAAGTCGCGAAGACCAAGGCCTCCCTCCCCGCGCGCGATCTGCAAGGCACCTGGACGCCGTGCAGCCCGGAGACGATTGATCGCATCAAGTTTTCCGCCGCCGGCTATTTTTTCGGCCGGAAGATTCATCGCGAGCTGAACGTGCCCGTCGGGCTGATCGACTCGACGTGGGGCGGCACGCGCATCGAGGTGTGGACGCCCCCGGCGGGATTCGCCGCGCTGCCCTCGCTCGCCGATTTTTCGGACGCGCTGAAAACGCCCGGCCAAAAAGCGGAAGGCTCCGAGCCCGCCTCGCTCTACCACGCGATGATCCATCCCCTCGTGCCGTTCGCGCTGCGCGGCGTGCTCTGGTATCAGGGCGAGACGAACATCATGGACGTGGACGACGGCGGCCCGCGCTATGCCGACAAAATGAAGGCGCTCATCCAAGGCTGGCGTGCGGTGTGGCAGCAGGAGTTTTCATTTTATTACGTGCAGGTGGCGCCACATCTCTACCACGTCGTGCGACCGGCGCAGGTGGTTTCGCCCGAGGCCGCGCCCCGGCTCTGGGAAGCGCAGACCGCCTCGCAACGCCTCCCCCGCACGGGGATGATCGTGACCACCGATCTCGTCGACGATCTCGCCGACATTCACCCGCGAAACAAAAAAGACGTCGGCGAACGCCTCGCGCGCTGGGCACTGACGAAGGACTACGGCCGGACGGACATCGAGGTTTCCGGCCCGGTGTTTCAGCGGATGGAAACTTCCGGCGCGCGTGCGATTCTGCATTTCGAGCATCTCGGCGGCGGCTTGGTCGCAAGCGACGGCAAGGCGCTCACGTGGTTCAACGTGGCGGGTGCCGATGGGAAATTTTATCCGGGCGTCGCCGTGATCGAGGGCGACACCGTGGTCGTGAGCAGCAAACACGTCGCGGTGCCCATGGTGGTGCGCTTCGCGTGGGACGAGGCCGCGCGGCCGAACTTGGCCAACAAGGCCGGCCTGCCCGCCGTGCCGTTTCGCACGAACAATCCGTTTGGCAAGGTGCCGTAAAGTAGGGCCGCTCTCCGACCGGCGTGTCTTGGCTGAGCGCAGCTTCCGGAAAATCCCGAGCTGCATCCGGACGCCGGTCCGAGACCGGCGCTACCTTCAACCCGCTACGGCCGCTCAGCGCCGGAAAAGTTTCAGGTAGTTTCCGGGCCGGCGCACGGCGGCGGTGTAGGATGTTTCGCCGGTCACGATCTGCGTGAGCAGTTCGCTCACGCGCTGGCCGTGGCGTGAAAGCAAACCGGCGCGCAGCCGCGGGCAATCGTAGAGCACGCGCGCCAGCCAGCGGGCCACGCGCAGATCGGCCAGCAGATTTTTTTGGAGCGCCTGCCGATAGCGCCGCTTCACCGCGCGCTCAGCGAAATCGCCGTCGAGAATCGCCCGCGCCGCGAGTTGCCCGCTGAGAATCCCGGCGGTGATGCCCTCGGCCGTCACCGGATCCGCCAAGCCCGCCGCATCGCCCACGAACAAAATCCGCCGCGCGCCAAACGCCCCGTCGCGCGGGCGACACGGGATGATGTAGCCGTGCCGTTCCTCGTGCCGCGGGGTGCCGATGCCGAGCACATCGAGGTAGCGACGATAATATTCGGGGAGATTCGCCGCGCCGCGTTTCGTCGTGAGCACGCCGATCGAGAGGTGATCGCGCTTCGGAAAAACCCACGCGTAGCCAGCGGGCACGAGGCCGAAATCGAAACGCGCCGTGCGCATGAGCGGCTCCATCGCCTCGGGCGCGAGCGTGACTTCGCACTCAAGCGCCGGCACCACGCCGCGCAACTCCGGCCGGCCGGTCTTGCGCGCCACGAGACTGTTCGCGCCATCCGCGGCGATGACGAAACGCGCGCGAATTTCACCGGCACTCGTCGCCAACCGCACGTCGTTTTCACCGGGTGTGATGTCGAGCAGGGTGGTGCCGGCGAAGAGCTGCGCCCCTCCCTGCTGCGCGGCTTGCGTGATGAGATGATCGAAGCGGTCGCGCATCACCATCGAGACGATGGGCTGTTCGCGTTCGCAGGCGAAACGAAGCGCGGGCGCATGATGCACCATCTCGGCGACGAGGCACTCCCGCTCCACTGCGGCGCGAATATCCAACGGCAGTAGCGCCGCCGCGCGGCGCAGCACGCCGCCGCCGCACGTCTTGTATCGAGGAGGCACGGCCTTCTCGACGATGCCCACGCGCAACCCGCGTGCGCCGAGCGCGAGCGCCGCCGCCGAACCCGCCGGGCCGGCGCCGACGATGGCGACGTCGAGTTCGATGAGGGCACCGGCGGGCGGCGCGGAATTTTCGCTGAGAAGAATCACGCCGCTCTTGTAGGTGAGCCGCCGCCAAACTGTCACCGCGTAATCGCGTGGCAGGTCGAGTTCCAAGACCGTCCGTGCGAAATACCGGTTGAAACGGCCGCGATAAATCCGCTTAGAACTTTCCTCCCCTACTTCCATTATCCCATGAAAAACTCGCCGAGCCGCCGCCAATTTTTCCAGACCGGAGCCAAGCTCGCCGCCGGCGCCGCCCTCGGGGCGTCGCTCGGCTGCATGAGCACGCCGCCCGGC
Organism: Opitutia bacterium; assembly: GCA_025360615.1. Classification (GTDB taxonomy): domain Bacteria; phylum Verrucomicrobiota; class Verrucomicrobiia; order Opitutales; family Opitutaceae; genus Tous-C4FEB. The sequence goes on along the minus strand of JANYBX010000338.1, from coordinate 4,803 downwards.
TCGCGACCCAAGCGGGTGTTCGATGTGCGCGATTTCGGCGCGGCCGGCGATGGCACGACGCTCGACACCGCCGCGATCCAGCGCGCCATCGACGAAGCCGCAGCGTCGGGCGGCGCCGCCCAAGTGTTGCTGCGCGGCGGCCAGCGTTACCTCAGCGGCGCGCTGGAGTTGAAGGGCGGCATCGACTTTCACCTCGCGGAGGACGCGGAGTTGCTCGTCAGCAACGATCCCGCGCATTTCGCCGGACATGCCATGCTCACGGCGCTCGACGCCCACGGGCTCAGCATCACCGGCACCGGCCGGATCAACGGACGCTCGCGGGAATTCATGACGCACTTCGATGAAGTGGACGAGTGGTGGCGGCCGAAAGCGTTTCGCCCGCGCCTCGCCGTGCTCACGGGCTGCAAGGATCTCGTCGTGCGCGATGTGACTTTTTTCGAGGCGCCGAGCTGGACGCTGCACTTGATGGGTTGCGAGCACGTGCTCATCGAGCGCGTGAACATCCGCAACCAGCTCGACGTGCCGAACTGCGACGGCATCGATCCCGACCATTGCCGCGATGTAGAAATCAAAAACTGCCACATCGTCTGCGGCGACGATGCGATCGTGATCAAGGCCACGCGCGAGGGCGCGGCCTACGGCCCGTCCGCGAAAATCCGCGTGAGCGATTGCGTGCTCGAGACCCAGGATTCCGGCGTAAAGATCGGCACCGAGACGGTGCAGGACATCAGCGACGTGCGCTTCGAGCGCATCCAGATCAAGACGTGCTGCCGCGGCATTTGCATCCAGTTGCGCGACGAGGGCAGCGTCTTCGACATCGATTTTCGCGACATCACGTTTACCTCGCGTTATTTTTCCCCGCCGTGGTGGGGCCGCGGCGAGGCGATTTCGCTGACCGCGATTCCGCGCACGCCCGAGACGAAGATCGGCACAATCCACGACGTGCGCTTCACCGCCATCACCGGTCGCGGGGAAAACACGGCGCGCATCAGCGGCTCCGCCCAGAGCCGCATCCGCGATGTGCGGCTGGAAAAAGTGAATCTCACGCTCGACCGCTGGACGAAATATCCCGGCGGTGTCTGGGACAACCGGCCGACGACGGCGATGGCCGCCATCGAGCCGCACGCCACGCCGGGTTTCAGCGTCCGTCACGCAGATCGCGTTTCCTTTCACGACTGCCGGCTCGGGTGGGGGCAAAACCGCCCGGAGTATTTCACCCATGCGCTGGAGATCGAGGACGCGACCGCCGTCGACCACGCCGGGCTGAAGGGCCTCGCCGCGCATCCCGAGCGGGACCAAGCCGTGGCGGTGCGTTGAGCGTGCGGCCCGGATGGGGCGCAAGTCGCGGCCAAACCCGGGGTTGACGCGAGGCGATATTCGCGCGGCGGGGATTGCGCGGAAGAGGCTCTTTGTCGCCTCAATTTTTTGGGAAACGAGCCGATTTAATACCACGCTCCGCCACGCCTTGAATCTAACCACCCATTCCACCGCCGGCAGGCACCCGCCGGGCGCCGTCTGGGCGCCGGCTTTGGCGCGGGCCCTCGGGTTGATGCTGGCGCTCTTCGCCGGGCCATTGCGGGGCGCGGCCGAGGCTCCGGCCAAGGCCTATGCTTTCACGAATTTCTCCATCGAGGCGGGCCTGCCGAGCGATGTGGTGGCGCCCATCACGCAAACGCGCGACGGCTATCTTTGGATCGGCTCGGAGAGCGGCTTATGCCGGTTCGACGGCGTTCGCTTCTTGGTTTATCGCGCTTCCACCACCCCGGGGCTGGCCAACAATCTGGTTCGCGCCTTGCTCGAGGACGAAACCGGCGCGCTCTGGATTGGCACCCAAGGCGGGCTCTCCTGCTATCGCAACGGACGGATCGAACGCATCGGCTCCGTCAATTTTCCGACGGTGGGGTTGTGCGCCGACGGGGCGGGCGGGATGTGGATCGCGACGGATGGCGGAGGGCTTTTGCATCAGCAGCGAGACGGACTCATCACCCCTTTTGGTGGCGGCGCGCTGCCGGAAAAATCTGTCACCACCATTTTTTGCGATTCCCAAGACCGGCTGTGGATGACGTTCAGAAAATTCCCGCCGCTTTTTTACGACGGACACAGCCTCAAGGCGGCTCCGGAACCCGCGGCGGAATACGGCGTCGCCACCCGCTTTTACGAGGCGCCCCGCGGGACGATTTGGTTCGGCCTGACCAAGGGCGTCGCGCGCTTCCGCGACGGGCAACTGCGGTCGTTCGGCCGTGCCGAAGGTCTCTCGGGTGAGGCGGTCAACAGTCTATTGCTCGACGACCGCGGCCACTTGTGGGCCGTGGCCAGGGGGCTCTTTGTGGCGGAAAGCGCGGAGGCGGATTCATTCCAGCCGGTCAGTGCGCCCACGCCGGAAACTTTTCGGAGCCTTTTCCAAGATCGGGAAGGCAGCTACTGGATCGGCACTTCCGGCAATGGCGCCACGCGCATGCGCCCCTCGGCGGTCCGCAATATCCCGGGCGGCGGTCTCACCCTCAATGACGGCGTGCGATCCATCACGCAGGATCGCGACGGCTACCTCTGGACCGGATTGCCGGGCCGCGGCCTGACCAGAACTTCGCCGAACGGAAAAACGACCTTGATCGATACGGGCACAGGGCAGGATTCCGACATCTGGTCCATCTATGCAGCGACAGACGGCACCATCTGGATCGGCACGCGCGGAATCTTGCTTAGCTGGCGCGAGGGTATCCTGAAAAAAATCCCGGAGTTCTCAGCCGTGCGCACGATCTTCGAGGATCGCACGGGCGCCATCTGGCTGGGCCCCGAGGCGCGCGGCGTGTATCGCTTCCGCGATGGTCAATTCACCTCGATGGCCGGCACGATCGGCGCGGAGAAATCGAGCGCGATGGCGTTTGCCGAGGATGCGAAGGGTGCGCTTTGGGTGGGCACCAATGACGAGTTGATCCACTTCCACGATTCGACTGCGACCTCCTATCGCGGCGGCAGCGGAGGGATTCCCGAGCTGGCCGTGCGCTCGATTCACCCCGACCACGAGGACAACGACAACATCTGGATCGGCACGAAAGGCTCCGGCCTCATTTTGTTCAGCCACGGGCAGTGGCTCAACCCGAGCGGACTCCGCGAACCATTCAGCGATCTCGCATCGGAGGTGCGGGAGGACGACGCCGGCAACCTCTGGGTCGGGACGCCGAAAGGCCTGATGTGGGCGCCCAAGCCGGAATTTCTCGCCGTGGCCCGCGGCGAGACGCACGACGGAAAATTCCGGCTCATCGGCGCGGCCGATGGCGTGCGCGGCGGAGCGGTCGGCTATGGCAGCCAGCCCGTGTCGTGGAAAGTGGACGGCAAGCTGTTGTTCGCGACCCGCGGCGGCCTCGTCTCCGTCGATCCGAAGGCGATCATCGTCAACCGCGTGCCGCCCCTGCTCCGCATCGAAAAAATCGTCGTCGACGGTCAGGCCCAGCCCACCGCCGCCCAAGTGTCGCTGCCGGCCGGCGCCCGCAGTCTCTCGATCGACTACACCGCGTTGAGCTTCGTGCAGCCCGGCGCGATTTCCTTCCGCTACCAACTGGTCGGCTATGATCGCACCTGGATCGAGGCTGGCTCCCGCCGCACCGCTTACTACACCAACCTCGCGCCCGGTCATTATCTTTTCCGGATGACCGCCAGCAATGAGGATGGCGCTTGGAACCAAACCGAGGCCCGCATCGCCATCGTGCAACAGCCGTGGTTTTATGAAACGTGGTGGTTCTACCTCGCCGCCGGCTCGGCCACGCTCGGACTCGGCGTGACGCTCTACCGCCGCCGCACCGCCGCGCTCCGCCGCGACAACGACCGACTCGAACACGGCATCGCCGAGCGCACGCGCGAACTCGTGCTCGCGAAGGAGCAGGCCGAGGCCGCCGCCAAAGCGAAGAGTAATTTCCTCGCCAACATGAGCCACGAAATCCGCACGCCCATGAACGGCGTGATCGGCATGACCGGCCTGCTCATCGACACCAAGCTCGACGAGGAACAGCAGGAATACACCGAGACGATTCGCAAATCCGGCGAGGCGCTGCTCGGGATCATCAACGACATCCTCGATTTCTCGAAGATCGAGGCAGGCAAACTCGAACTCGAAAAAATCCCCTTTAATCCCCGCGTCGCCGTCGAGGACGTGCTCGAGCTCCTCTCCGAAAACGCCCAGCGCAAAGGCCTCGAACTCGCCTGCTGGGCCGACGAAGCCGTGCCCGAGGAAGTGCTCGGCGACCCCGGCCGCTTCCGCCAAATCCTCCTCAACCTCGCGGGCAACTCGATCAAGTTTACCGAAAAGGGAGAAGTGTTCGTCACCATGAACACCGAGCCCGGCACCGCCGGCGGCACGCGGCTCAAGATCGAGGTGCACGACACCGGCATCGGCATGACGCCGGCCGCGCAGACCCGGCTCTTCGAAAAATTCACCCAGGTGGACAGCTCCACCACGCGCCGCTACGGCGGCACCGGGCTCGGCCTCGCGATTTCCAAACAACTCTCGGAACTCATGGGCGGAAAAATCGGCGTGGAGAGCAACCCGGGGCACGGATCGACCTTCTGGTTCACCGCGGAATTCGGCGGCGTCGCGAGCCCCACGCCGGAGCACCCGCCCTCGCCCGCCGCCATGCACGGCAAACGCATCCTCGTCGTGGACGACAACGCCACGAACCGCCGCGTGCTCAACCGGCTGCTCGCGCGCTGGGGCGCGGACGTGACGGAGGCGGTGGACGCCGAGTCCGCGTGGTCGGGCTTGCCCGGCACGATGCGGGGAGCCGCCCCCTTCGATCTCGTGATTTTGGA
>JANYBX010000319.1 GCA_025360615.1 Opitutia bacterium | reverse complement strand
CCGCGCCGGCGATCCGCCCGCGCTCTACGCCGATTCGACCAAGGCCAAGACAGAGCTGGGCTGGGAAGTGAAATTTCCCGACATCGAGTCCATCGTCGCCACCGCATGGAAATGGCACTCGGCGCACCCGGACGGCTACGGGAAGAAGTAGGCGGGAGCGGGTAACTTGCAGGCGTTTCCCGCCGACGGCAGGCTCTTGCCCCGGAGGGCAGCAGATTAACCCACCGGATCAGAGTCGCGGCTTCGTGGGCTTGACGGGGGCGCCCCACGCATTCGCGCCGGTGGCGCTCAGCTTGCGCTTGAAAACCTTGTCGCCGCAGGTGGCGAAGAGCGTGTCGAATTTTTCGCCGCCAAAGACGAGATTCGAAATTCGCCCGTTGGGCGTGGGCAGGATCGCGTTGACGCGGCCGGGCTGGTCGCAGACCTGCACGCCGAGTTTTGTGGCCACGTAGACGCGGCCCTCGGTGTCGGTGCGAATTCCGTCGGCGTTGCTCTGGTCGTCGGTGTCGGCGACGTGCAGCCAGAAATAGCGCTGCTTGTTCGCCAGGGTGCCGTCGGGGTGGACGACGTAGCTGTAGATCCAGTGCGAACGGTAGTCGGCCACGTAGAGGAGCGACTGGTCGGGCGAGAAGGTGACGCCGTTCATATAACGCACACCACCGGTGTCCACGATCTGCTTCGTGCCGTCGGGCTTGATGAGCCAGAGCTTGCTCGCCTCGTTGCTGGAATCGGCCGGCGGATTGGTGACGTAAACGTGGCCGTTGCGCGCGACGACGAGGTCGTTGCCGGCGATGTCTTCGGCGAGGACGGTCACCTTGCCGTCGGTTTCGTAGCGGAGGACGCGCGGCTCGCGCATCGACACCGAGTAGAGACGGCCATCGGCGTCAAAGGCTTCGCCGTTGGATTTCCTAGAGTCCTCGTTCACGAGCGAAACTTTGCCGTCGAGGCCAACCTTGTAGGTTTTGCTTGCGGGCACGTCGTTGAAAAAAACCTCGCCCTTCGCGTTGACCGCCGCGCCTTCGGTGCTGCGATAGCCTTCGCCGACGAGTTGCCAGCCCTCGCCGGGGATGAGAATTTTGCCCATGCGTTCGTCGTTGAGCGCGCCGGCTTTCACGGGCTCGGGCCAGCCTTTCCAGAGCCAGCGGATGGCGTCGGGGAAAATCGAGGTCAGGTGTTTGCCGCTGTGGCCATCGGTGCACCATGCGTGATTCACCTCATAGCCGGAGAAAATGAGCGAGCGCTCCATCGCCTGATTGGCCATCCACCAGTCGCCGGCGTAGAGGTTGTTGTCGTTTGATCCATCCTGCAGAAAAACGCGGATGGGCTTCGGCTCGGTTTTGCGGATGAGCGTCGAATAATTATGGCCACCGCGCAGGCCGACGTAGGTGCCGATGCCGCTCAGGACGCGGCTGAACGCCTCGGGGCGTTCCCACGCCGCCGTGAACGCCGCGATGGCGCCGCTGCTCGTGCCGGCGATGGCGCGGTCGTTGCCGGAGTGCGAGAGTTTGATCGCGCGGCCGTCGGCGGTCGCGTGTTGCTCGACGTCGGGGAGCAGTTCCTCGAGGAGAAATCGCGCGTAGGCATCGCCGAGGCCATCGTATTCGAAGCTGCGGTTGTAGCGGTCTTGCGCGACGGCGGCCTTCACGATGCCTGGCGTGACGAAGACACCGATGATCACCGGCAGCTCGCCGCGCGCGATGAGGTTGTCGAACACGATGGGGGCGTTGAACTGCACGCCATCCTGGTCGACGAAGACGCAGGCGGGCTTCGCCGGGTCGTATTGTTTCGGCACGTAAACAGTGACGGTGCGCGTGGTGCCGGGGAAAATTTTCGAGGCGGCGAAATCGAACTTGATGAGTTCACCCACCGGCACGCCGGGCTGCACCACGGAGTCCGGACTGAGCGGATATTCATCGGCGGCGCGAAGTTCGACGGCCCACGAGGCCAACGCGAGCGACACCGTGAGCGCAAACCTCGGGGTGAATCTCATGGGGAAACTTGAAAAGGGCTTACGGTTTCACCGGAGTCGCGGCGGGAGCCGGCGCAGCGGGTTTCGGCGGCGGCGCGACGAAGACGGGCAGCACGCCGGCCTGCGGGGCGACCTTCGCGAGATTCGGCGTCACGTCGGCCTCGACCCGGCGCAGCGCCCAATCGAGTCCGCCGCCGAGCACAGCTTGGAAAACGGGATTCGTCCAAATATCCTCGCGGTGACCCATGCTCGTGTAGAACACGCGGCCCTGCCCGTGCATCCGCGCCCACGTCGAGGGAAACGCGGGCCGCGCGTAGGAGGGGCCGGTCATGGTCGAGGTGTCCTGCACGAGGATCACGTGCATGTCCGCCGCAAAATCCTTCAGCGAATACCATTCCTCGTTCGGCGCAAAATCCGCGGGCACGGCGCTGATGCCGGGGAACTTCGCGTCGGCGACGAGCTGGCGCGCCTTCTGTTGAGCGTCGTGCTTGATGAACTCCGCGCCGATCATCTTCACGTAGGGATCGGCCTTGTCGCCGTCGTCGAGATTGCGCGCGGGGCTGTGGTCCTTGTTCCCCGGCGAGTGAAACGTGTCGGTGGCGCTGTGGACGCCGACGAAGCCCTTGCCGTGCCGGATCGCTTGCAGGAGCGCTTCCTTGCCGGCGGCGGTCATCGGCGGAGTGTTGTCGCCGGAGACGGCGTCGTTGCGCGCCAGAGTGAGATCACCGGTCGTATAGAAAAGAAACGCGTCGAACTGCGCGAGATACTCGGGGGTAAAAAGACTGCCGTCCTTCGAAAAGGTGAAGTCGATGTGTTTTTTTTCGCCCAGCTCCTTGATCACCGCGTAGGCGTAGCCGGGCTGGCCGTCCTTCATCGCCAGCTTGATGGCGTCGTGCTCGAAGCCGGACGATTTCGTGAAGAAGAGAACTTTTTTGCGGGCCGGCTCACCGGCGGCCTGCGCGCAGGCGGTGATGGCAAGCAAGCCGAGGACAATCAGACCGAGGAAACGACGGGGGGATTTCATGAGGGTGATGGGAAGACGCAACGAAGCGGGGTTGGATGCAAAAAACGAAGACGCGGTTTCAAAGCCGGCAAAGAGGTTTGGAGGGCACCCCGCCTCCATGGGATTAATTTTCGATGAAGCTGGGAGTGGGCCTACTTCGCGCGCTTGGCGGCCGCGGCCTTGGTCAGGCCGAGGGCCTTGGCCGCGAGCGCTTCGTCGCCCCCGGCGGCTTTCAAAGCGCGGGCGTGCATCGCCTGTTGAAGTTGCGGGAGGATCGGCTGGCCCGTGCGAGCGAGTTCGGCATGAACGAAATCGAGCGCGCGCTCCAACGTGAGCGCGGGTTCGGCCGCGAGCTCCGGCTCCGGCACGGCGGCGACGGCGGGCGGGGTGGCGCCGCGCGCGTCGAACGGCGGGTTGCTTCCCTCCGCCAGGCCCACGGCTTCGCGGATCTCGACGGGTAAATCCTTCACCAGGATCGCGTCGCCCTGCGCGATGACGGCGCTGCGGTAGATCACGTTTTCCAACTCGCGCACGTTGCCCGGCCACTTGTGGCGGATCAGCAGCGTCATCGCCTCGGGAGAAACTTTCGTGACGCGGGTCTTGCGCTGCTTGAGGAGATTCTGGAGGCAGAAATCGACGATCTGCGGGGTGTCTTCACCGCGTTCGCGCAGGGCGGGCATCCGAATGCGCACGACGTTGAGCCGGTAGTAAAGATCTTCGCGGAAGGTTTTCGCCTTCACCATTTCCTCGAGGTCCTTGTTCGTCGCGGCGATGATGCGCACGTCGACCTTGATCGTCTCGGTGCCGCCCACGCGCTGGATATCGCCCTGCTGGAGCACGCGGAGAATTTTCGTCTGCGTGGCGAGCGCCATGTCGCCGATCTCGTCGAGGAAGATGGTGCCACCGTCGCAGAGCTCGAATTTGCCAAGACGCTGCCCGGTCGCGCCCGTGAACGAGCCTTTCTCGTGGCCGAAGAGTTCGCTCTCGATGAGGTTGTCGGGAATCGCGGCGCAGTTGACGGCGATGAAAGGCTTCGCGGCGCGATGGCTGTGTTTCCAGATGGAGCGCGCGACGAGTTCCTTGCCCGTGCCGCTCTCGCCGGTGATCATGACGGTGACGTCGCTCGCGGTCACTTGGCCGATCACCTTGAACACGTCCTGCATGACGGAGGATGAACCGACGATGCCTTCGCGGTAGTCGTCGGCATTGATCGTCGGCTTGTAGTCGCCGACGGCGCGGAGATCGGCGTGGGCTTGCAGCGCGGTCTCCGCGAGACCGAGGACTTTGGCCGGGTCGAACGGCTTCATCACGTAGTCGAACGCGCCGTATTTCATCGCCTCGATCGCCGTCTGCGCCGTGCCGAACGCGGTCATGAGAATCACGAGCTGCCTCGGGTTGGCCGAGCGGATGTGTTGCAGCGCCTCGATGCCGCTCATGCCGCTCATGCGGACATCGAGAAACACGAGGTCGGGTGCCGGGCCTTTTTTCACCATCGCGATGCCCTGTTCGCCACTCGCGGCCTCGGTGACGACGTAGCGGCGCGACGTGAGCACGCGCGTGAGCGAGTAGCGGATTTCGGCATCGTCATCGATGACAAGGATGGTCGGCGGCTTGGCGGAAACTTCGGGCATGTGGAAGACGGAGCGAACGAGGGACAAACACGCGGATCACGAGGAAGACGCTGGCGATTTCCGCGAGTCCGCTTTGATTACGCTCCATGCTTGGCTGGTCAATAAACTTGTTCCGCATCCGCGGCATTCAACTCGCGGTTCATTGGAGTTTTTTACTGCTGGTCGCCTTCTGGGCTTGGAAGGGTTGGCATGAACAAGGTGCTCGTGGGATGTTTTGGCGAGTGACAATGCTGTGGTCGTTTTTCGCCTGTGTTGTGCTGCATGAACTCGGCCACTCTCTCATGGCGCGACGTTTCGGCGTAGGGGTAAGGCGAATTCTGCTTCTGCCCATCGGCGGCATGGCGGAGTTTGAATCCATCCCACGCGAGCCGCGTCGAGAACTGCTCATCACACTCGCCGGACCGGCGGTTAATTTCGTGATCGCCGGAGTGTTCTGGGGGTTGATTTACCTGCTTGGGGCATTGTCCACATGGAATTATCCTGCGGCTATTAGCGATTTCTTGGACGCCCTCCTTTGGGGAAATTTAGTCATGGGTTTGTTCAATCTCGTGCCCGTTTTTCCGATGGATGGTGGCCGCATTTTTCGTGCGTTGCTTGCCACTCGCATGTCCTATTTGCGCGCGACATTTTTTGCCGCCACTGTCGGCAAAATTATTGCCGCGCTCGCCGTGGGGATGGCGATAGTGGTTGTGGTCGCAACCGAGGAAAAGGAGGAGATGTTCCAAGCCAGCCTACTGGCGGCACTCTTCACTTTCATTCTCGTCATGGCGGAACTTGAATTCCGCACCACTAAGACGCGGGAAACCGCTGATAGCCGCAGACTGACGATACCGAAGCTCGCCCCGGGAACACCTTCGACCCCTGAGCCACCGTTGCTCACGGCCATTTAATGCCAGAATCGAAGTGAAACACGGGACCTTGAAAAAACTCCTTGCGTTCGCCGGTGGAATTTTGATTTTTCTGGCCCCTCGCACAGGCGAATGGGCTCTTAGCTCAGTTGGTAGAGCGCCTCAATGGCATTGAGGAGGTCAGCGGTTCAAGCCCGCTAGGGTCCACCATTTCAAACAGGGCAAACCACACGGTTTGCCCTGTTTTGTTTTATGCGGGCGGAGTCTCGAATTCCGAATTGGAGGCGGGGTGCCCCACCCCGCTTGGACGTTATCTCGCGAGCGACGCGAAGCGGGGTGAGGGCACCCCGCCTCCATCCGATCATGCTGCTCAGCCGCCGTCCTCGTCGTGCATCTTGAACTCGAGTTCCTTCATGTCGCTTTGATGATCGGGTCGCGGGCCGATATTTTTCGTGCGGGCAAACGCCTCCAACACCGACCGATCAAACTCCGCACTCCGCGACGAGCGGAGAATGCGCACCCGCGAAATGGAGCCATCTGCGGCCACAAAAAATTCGACCCGCGCCGCGACCGTGTCGCTGAGGCCGGGGGGCTTTTCATGATTTTCCTTCAACCGCGATTTTAGCAGCGAAAAATACGCCTCCAGCTCGGTGCCTTCCTCCCTCGTCAGTGCTTTGCCGCTGGCTCCGCCGGTTTTGTTTTCGGTCGAACCTCCGACGACCCCGTTTTTGATGCCATCGGCGTCGATCTTCGCGACTTTGAGCTGCACAGTCTTCACCGCTGCGGCCTTCGCTTTGTTCTCCCGGTCAAATTGTTCCTTCGTGATCTTCGCCTCGGCTTCGCGCTCCTTCTTAATCTCGGCCTTCGCCTTCGAGTCGGCACGGATAATTTGACGTTGAATCGTGCGCTTGAAATTCGGCGCAGCCGGATCCGCCGGCTTGGGCTTCTCGATCGGTGCCGGCGCGACGGGTGACACCTCCGCGACCGGTGGTGGCGCGGGCGCAGGCACCGGCTCGGGCGCGGGCTGTGGCGCGGGTGCCGGCGGCGTCGGCACGCTCACCTTGATGCCGCCCGGCACGCCCAGCGCGGGGGCCACGGTGGCGGCGTAGTTGTTGCCCGGACCGGCGACGAGTTCGAGAATCTTGGGCGCATCTGGCCGATGCTCGTTCGCGACGTAGGCCAGCAGCAAAATTAACACCACCAGCGCGCCGTGGAACAGCGCGGAGAGCATGAAGGCACTGGGGGAGCGGGCGGTCATGTCCGGGCAAAATGAGAACGCGCGAGAAGACGAAACCTTAGCCCTCGGTCTGCGTATCGAACGTGAATTTAAGCAGATTCGCCTTCTTCAACTCGTCCATGAGCTGCACGATTTTTTCGTAGTTCACCTTGCCGTCGCCGCGAATCCGCATGACGGGCGGCTTCGGTTCGGCCGCGTAGCCGCGGAGGCGGCGGCGCAGTTCCGTCAACGGCACGGGCGTGGTTTTGTTATCGAGGTAGAAGCTGCCTTTCGCGTCGATGGAAACTGCGACGAAGTGCGCTTCCTTGTCGGGTTTTTCCTGCGTGCTTTTCGACTCGGAGGGCAGTTTTACCGGGATCGTCTGCTCCTCTTTGATGACCGACGCCACGACCATGAAAATGATCATCAGCATGAACCCGAGGTCGATCAGGTTGGTGACGTTGAGCTCCGCGATCGGCTGCGAGGAGTGCTTTCGGCGAAACGTGCGGGCCATCGTGTTTCCTCGCTTAAATTGTCTCCAGCTCGATCCGGTCGGCCAGCGAACTCGCGAAATTTTCCAAGTCCGTGACCATCTCCCGCGTGTGCCCGAGCAGCAGATTGTAGCCGAAGACCGACGGGATCGCCACGACGAGGCCGGCGATGGTCGCGAGCATTGCGCCCGACACGCCGGGGGCGAGTTCCTGGATGCCGGCCGTCTGCTGCGTCGCGACGGCGCTGAACGCCTCCATCACGCCCCACACCGTGCCGAGGAGGCCGATGAACGGCGCGCCCGACACGATCGAGGCGAGGAAAATCATGCTCGATTCGTAGCGCAGCGTCTGGCGCGAAACCGCGCGCTGGAGCGCGTTCTCCGCGTGTTCGAGGCGCGCGCGCGGGTTCACCTCGCCACGCTCTTTTCCGATCGCCGCGGCCCGCCAGTAGCTCTCGACGGCGTCCGCGAACAGATCCGCGTAGGGGATCGCGCGCTTGTTGCGAAACGACTCCGGCAAATCCAGCAGCGCGCGCTGGTCGCGCAGGTGCGCGTCGAAATTCTGGTTGAACCGCCGCAGGCGTTTCAGCTCGAAATATTTCCCAAACATGATCGTCCACGCGATCAGGCTGAAAATCGCGAGCCCGACGACGATGATCTTGTCGACGGTATCACACCGGTCGAACACTTCGATGATGCTGGTGCTGGCGAGGACGGGTGAAAGAAAATGGGTCACGAATAGAAAAGGAAGTGCGGCAAGAGTGGGCGGCTTTGCCGGGCGCGTTCAACGGAAATTCCCACAAAGATATTCACCACCGCGCGAATCTGTTTGCGACTGGCCCGCCGCGATTTTTCCTGCGCATTCTCCCCCTTCGCATGGATTTCAAAACCCGCACCTTGCAGGAACTGCGCGACCGCCGCGGCGTCCTGGCTTCGAAAAATACGCTCCTCGGCTTCGATGGCTTCGTCGACACCATCGTCACTCCCGTGGCGTTGCGCGCCGGGCAGGGCGACAATTTCACGCCGTTTACCGGCATCGCGGAGTTCGGTCAGCGCATCCTCGGCGCCGCCGGCAAGAGCACCAACCTCGAGTTCTACCCCCTCATGGACAAGCTCGGCGGCAACGGCCCCATCATGGGCAACGCCCTCCTCGCCCACGGCGCGCGCGTCACCTATGTCGGCGCGCTCGGGCGCGGCACGGTGCATCCGGTCTTCGCCGACTTCGCCTCCCGCGCCCGCGTCATTTCGCTCTGCGCGCCCGCCCAGACGACCGCCGTCGAGTTCCCCGATGGCAAACTCATGCTCGGCATGATGCGCAGCCTCGATGAGATCACCCCCGCCTCCATCGCCGCCGCGCTCGGCGGTTCCGACGGCTACCGCGCCGCGCTCGCCGCTGCCGATCTCATCGCGCTCGTCAACTGGACGATGATCCCGAACATGACCGCGATCTTCACCGACCTCGTCGAACGCGTCCTCCCGCAAGTCCCCGTGCGCCCCGGTCGCACGTTCTTCTTTGACCTCGCCGACCCCGAGAAACGCTCTCCCGCCGATCTCGTTTACGCGTTCGAGACCATCGCGAAGTTCGAGCAATTCGGCCGCGTCACGCTCGGGCTCAACTTAAAGGAGGCCCAGCAGGTCTTCGCCGCGCTCGGCTTCGGCGTCGCCGTCGAGACTGAAGCCGGCCTCCGCGACACCGCCGCCAAAATCCGCGCGCGCCTCGATCTCACCACCGTCGTCGTTCACCCGAAGGAATCCGCCGCGTGCGCGACGCGCGACGGCACGTGGTGGGTGCCCGGCCCCTACGTCGCCCAGCCCCTCATCACCACCGGCGCCGGCGACCACTTCAACGCCGGCTTCAGCGCCGCACAACTCATCGGTTGCACGCCCGAAGCCTGCCTCGGCCTCGGCGTCTGCACCAGCGGTCACTACGTCCGCACCGCGCAAAGCCCCACGCTCTCCGACCTCGAAACCTTCCTCGCCAACTGGCGCTGACCGCTCCAAACCTTTCCCCATGCCTCTCAAACAAAAACCCACGGGCAAGCTGATCTCCTTCGAAGGGTCCGAAGGCTCGGGCAAGTCCACGCAAATTTCCCGCCTCGCCGCGCACCTCCAGAAGGCGAAACGCGATGTCGTCAGCGTCCGCGAGCCCGGCGGCACCGAGATCGGCGAACAGATCCGCAACATCATCGTCCATAATTCCAAGGGCGACGAGATGTGCGCCGAGACCGAGCTGCTCCTCTTCGCCGCCGCCCGCGCCCAGCTCGTGCGCGAGGTCATCGCCCCCGCGCTCATCGCCGGCAAAATCGTCCTCAGCGACCGCTTCCTCGATTCCTCCACCGTTTACCAAGGCATCGCGCGCAACCTCGCCGCCGACCCCGTCGCCCAGATCAACCTCTTCGCCGTCGGCAGCGTGATGCCCAACCTCACCATCGTGATCGACGTGCCCACCGAGGTGAGCCTCGCCCGCCTGAAACAACGCGCCTCCGATCTCCCCGACCGCATGGAACGCGAGAACCTCGATTTCTACACCAAGGTCCGCGAAGGCTATCTTGTGCTGGCGAAAGGCATGCCCGAACGCTTCATCGTCGTTGACGGCACCAAGAGCGCCGACGCCATCGAGAAAAAAATCTGGGCCGAAGTGAAGGAACGGATCGGATAAAAAATACTCTACTAGTCGGTGTCCGCTGCATTGTTCCGATGAAGAAATCTATGAATCGCTACCTAATCTTACTTGTGGTGTTCACACTCCCTCTTTCCGCGAAAGAAGTCTCGAGCGAGAAACTTAGATTTAAGATCATATTTCCAGACGCAGCAGGATGGTCTCCACCTGACCATCAAGAGAGAGGTGCCGAAGTGCAGTCATGGTCGGTGGAAAACCAGTCAGCAGCACAGATTCTTAACTTTACCGTGATCGCTGCTCCGATGCCGGAGGCTAAGCCAACATTTAAAGAGAACGCTGAAGAATGGGCACAAGGAATGATGACGAGATTCTCTCGTAAGATTTCGTCCAGATTCGCCAAGCTGGCTGGTCGCGACGCTTACGAGTTAGTCGCCAGCGTTAAGAATGCTGAAGGTGAGCTTTTTTTCTCAAACTGGATGATGCAGGTAGGAGAGACGACATACGGCGTGACGATTATCGTGAAGGATAGATCCAAACTTACCAACGAGGCGGCTACCTCGTTCCTCAATTCGATAGAAATTAAGAAGTGAATGATGAGCGCCAGAATCAAGGCCCTGTCTTCACTTCCTGAATGACCACCGCCCCCCAGCCCTGGCCCGCCGCCCTCGTTGGCACGCCTGGCATCACGGTCATCGAGCAAGCCATCGCGCGCCGCCGCCTCTCGCACAGTCTCCTCCTCCACGGTGACGATCTCGGCACCCTCGTCGGCGTCGCCCACGCCATCGCCGACCGCCTCCTCAACACCCCCGACGCCCCCGCGCGTTTCGCGGTGAAAGATCACCCCGACTACCTCGCGCTCCGTCCCAAGGGAAAAATGCGCCTCATCCCCATCGGCAAGGCCGACAACCCTGAGCCCGGCACGATGCGCGAGTTTCTCCCCAAACTCTACGTCACCTCCGCCGTCGCCCCGCAAAAAGTCGCGATCATCTACGAAGCCGACCGGATGAACC
>JANYBX010000296.1 GCA_025360615.1 Opitutia bacterium | reverse complement strand
AGGCCGCCCTTGACCTTGGCCTTGACGCGACCCGCGGCGATGGAGCCCTCGGGGAATTTGGTGAGAATGTTATCCCAGTTTTTCTTTTGCTCGGCTTTGTCGAAGGACAGGACGGGGTTGCCGTTCTTGTCTTCGAGTTTCTCGACGAGAACCTCAATGGTGGAGCCGATTTGAAGTTCACCGATGTCGATGAATTCATTGGCGGGGATGACACCTTCGGATTTGCCGCCGATGTCGACGACGACGTCGTTTTGGCGAATCTCGGTGATGGTGCCGGGGACGATCGCGCCGACCTTCAACTTGTCGAAGGAGGATTGCGCGAGCAGGTCATTCATTAGCGAACTCATAGGCGGAAACGGCGAACGTAACGCTTGCTCCAACGCGTAGGTCCACCGGGTTTGGCCTTGCGGCCGAGGTTGACTGTTTGACTGAGGGAAAGGCCGGCGAGAGCACCGCGACGACGCCAGCCCGACCGGTAACAATGTCGCGAACGGTCAGGCTCTCTTTCGCGCCCCCAAGCGGCAAGAGCAAATTTGGGCGAGTAGCGCCGGTCTCCGACCGGCGTTCCGCGTCAACGTCGCCGGTCGGAGACCGGCGCTACCTCAGCCCTTTTTCCCTGCGTCCAGCGCCTGCTGCACCGTGCGGAAAAACACCTCGTAAAGCGGTGTGTCGCGCAACGGCGTGGACGTCCCCTGCCCCGCGCGCTGGCTCGAATCGGCCTCGATGATCTCGTTCAACCAGAGGCTCATCCCGGTGCCGCCATCCAACGCGGAATGCAATTCCAACCTCAGCGTGATCTGGCGCGAACTGCCCAGCGAATCGCCCGTCGAAACTCCGCTCACCGCCTCCAGTTTCCCTTGGGCGGGACCACCGCGAATGAAGCGGTAATTCATCTGGTCCACCGCGCGCAGCGCGGCCGCGTAGACGGCGCGCTGGTCAGCGGCATAGGAACGAACCTTCGGCTCGTTGCGGGCGTTCATGCGCTCACGCACGCCGTCCTTCATGTCGGACATGGATTCGCAACCGGCACCAAACGCCAGAATCGCGAGCGAACACGAGAGCAGGATTTTTTTCATAACGAACATGGTTCAGGCGGGCTGCTGCTGGGAAATGCAGTGGAGAGTGCCGAGACCCCAGACGAGTTCCAGACAATCGATCGGGATGATCTTCCGCCCCGGAAAACATCCCGCCAGCACCGCGGCCGCCTCAGCATCGCGCTTCGGCTGGCGAAATGCCGGCATCAACACCGCGCCGTTGATCACGAGAAAATTCGCGTAGCTCATCGGCAGTTGCTGCCCCTCGCAAAATGCGGGCTTCGGCATCGGCAGGCCGACGATCTTGAATTTCTTTCCCGCCGGCGTGCGCAACGCATGCAGCCGCTCAAGATTCTCCAGCAAGATCGGATAATTTTTATCCCGCTTGTTGCTCTCGACCACCGTCAGGATGCCGTCGGTCGCATAAAACCGGCTGAGGTCATCGATATGCCCGTCGGTGTCGTCGCCGATAATGCCGTCCCCGAGCCAGAGGATCTGCGACACGCCAAGATAATCGCGCAGCGCCTGCTCGATCTCGGCTTTCGTCATCGAGGGGTTGCGGTTCTTGTTCAGGAGGCACGCCTCCGTGGTGAGCAGCGAGCCGGCGCCGTTCACGTCGATCGAACCGCCCTCCATGACCATCCTTTTCTCGAAGCGCCGCAGCCCGAGTTTCTCCGCAATCTTCGGCGGGATGGTGTTGTCCAAATCAAATGGCGGGTATTTTCCACCCCACGCGTTGTGCTCCCAATCCGTGATCGCAACTTCACCGGTGCGGTCGTTCTTCACGAAGATCGGGCCGTGATCGCGACACCACGCGTCGTTCGTCGGATGATCGTAGAGGGTAACTTTCGAGAGATCGGCCTTTGCCTTGTTGATGAGCGACCACGCGCGTTTCTGCAGCGGCTGCGCGATATTGATTCGCACTTCCTCGAAGCGGCTGATCGTGGCGACGATCTCGGCGAACTTCGCCGGAATCGGCCGAAAATGTCCCGGCCATGTCTTCAGGTTGTGCGGCCAGGAAAGCCACACCGCCACCTGCGGCTCCCACTCGGCGGGCATCCGAAAGCCCAGCGAGGCCGGCGTCGCGGAGATTTTTGATTTTCGATTTTCGATTTTCGATTTCGTCGGCACAGGCGGCGTCGCTCAGTCGATAAAACGCTTCGTCAAATCGCCGTAGGCATCGATGCGGCGGTCGCGCAGGAATGGCCAGTGCGTGCGTGTCACGTCCACTTTACCGAGCTCGATCGGCACGAGGAGAACTTCCTCTTTGTCGATGCTCGCCTTGGCCAGAATCTGCCCGCTCGTGCCGGCGACAAAACTCTGCCCCCAAAACTCCAGCCCCGGACCGCCGATCGGCGTCTCATGTCCCACGCGGTTAATCGCCGCGACGTAGCAGCCGTTCGCCACGGCGTGGCTGCGCTGGATTGTCTCCCACGCGCCGTGCTGATTCACGCCATATTCGGCTTTCTCGCCCGGATGCCAGCCGATCGCCGTCGGATAAAACAGAATCTCCGCGCCTTGCAGCGCCGTCAGCCGCGCGCCTTCGGGATACCATTGGTCCCAGCAGATGAGCACGCCGATCTTGCCATACTTGGTGTCCCACGCGCGAAAGCCGGTGTCGCCGGGCGTGAAATAAAATTTCTCGTAGAACAACGGGTCGTCCGGGATGTGCATCTTCCGGTAGATGCCGAGGAGCTTGCCATCGGCGTCGATGATGACCGCCGTGTTGTGATATAGGCCCGAGGCTCGCCGCTCGAA
>JANYBX010000290.1 GCA_025360615.1 Opitutia bacterium | reverse complement strand
CGTAGCTCGCGCCCTGCCAGACGCCCTTAACTTTTTCCAGGGACATGCGCATGACTTTGCTCTGGCCCTGATCGCCGACGTAGAACTGGCCCGCGAACGGCCCGAACTTTCCGACGGTGAGATCCTCGCAAATGCCGGAGGTGGAGATGCCGAGAATGGTGTGGGGAAACCACACGGCGGGGAGTTTCAGGCCGGGCAATAGCTTCGCGACCTCGGACATCGGCTGCTCGAAATCTCGAATGTCCTCGGGCCGAAGTTTCACGTTGGAGCCGGGGAGTTTTGACCACGCGAGCCCGGCGGGATGCCCGGTGAAATCTCCCGGCTCGACGTGCGTGACGCGGCCGGATCCGACCCACTCGCCCTGATTTTCCGCGAAGAACCAATCTCCCGCCGCAGTGACAGTGAACCCGCAAGGCGAGCGCAGGCCGGCGGCGATGGGCGTCATCTGGCCGTCGGGCGTGATCTCGACCATCCAGCCGCGCCAGGGCGACGGTGACTGGGTGGAGCCGCCGAAGGCGACGTTGAGCGTGATGCGGAGGTTGCCATTCGGCGCGAGCACGGGGCCGAATGCGTATTCGTGATACGGGCCGGCGATGGGGAGCTTGCAGACGGTTTGAAAAAGATCGGCGCGACCGTCGCCGTCGGTGTCGGCGATGCGGGTGAGTTCCTGACGTTGCGCGATGTAGAAGCCGCCTTGCGGCGCGGCGATGATGCCGAGCGATTCGTGGAGACCGGAGGCGAAGAGCGTGTAGCGCGGATGCGGATCGGCATCATAGGCGCCGTCGATGGCCCAGACTTCGCCGCGCCGCGTGGTGACCATCAGGCGGTGGTTGGGCAATGCGACGATGCCGCTCACCTCGAGGACGACCTCGGGGGGGGCGGGCAAGGGCGTGCGTTTCCAATAGCTTTCCTCCCGCTCGACGAGCGACGAATCAGCCGCGACGAAGCGTTCGGCGGAGGAGGGGTTGTTGGTCTGGGCGCGCGCGGGGATGGCGGCGGTGGCGCTGACGAGGACGAGAGCGAGCAGGGAGGAAAATGGGCGCTTCATGGTGGGACGGCTTACCAGACGAGCGAGTAGACGATGGGCTTGGTGATGGCGTTGGCGCCGATGGGCAGGACGAGTTGCTGGCGGCCGTTGCGGGTGCGGACGAACGGTCGCACGGCGGAGTCGGCGGGCAGGTCGAGGTAGTAGCTTCGGTCGCCGACGATGTAGCCGTGGCCGTCGGGCTGCGGTGTGATGGTGCTGGCTTCGGCGAGGAGCACCCACGTCTGCCAGTCGGTGTTTTTTCCTTGGAGGTGGAGCGTGCGCGTGAGACCGCGACCATCGGCGAGGGGCGCGATGCGGTCGCGCACGGTGAGGCTGGCGAGGGTGGCGAGAAAGACGGGCTGGCCGTCGGGCTCGAGGGTGTAGCCTTGCGAAGTCCAGAGCGGCTCGGGCGCATCGGGCCAGTCGGAGGCGGAGCGTTCGAGGAGGGCGACGGTGGGCTTGGCGTTGAGCGTGATCGCGGGACCGGCGGGTTTGGCGATCTGGTTTTCGCCGCGGCCGTCCCACATTTCAAACGTATCGAGAAAGTGGCCACGCCAGAGGCGGAGGAGGGAGCCGGTTTCGAAATCGTAGGCGTAGTGCACGCCGGCGGGCGTGCCGACGTTGATCGCGTAGAGGCGTTTTTTCGGGTCGAAGGGGACGAAGCTGCGTTGGAGGCGGATGCGTTCGCCGGGCTCGATGAGGAGCTGGGTCGCCTCGCGCGGACGGGCGCGCGGGCGGGCGGCGGTCAAGGTTTGGGGTGCGAGGCCCGGGCCTTCGGCGATCAGCTGGAGCGCCGGCGCGCGGGCGCTACCGTGGAGAAAATCCACGCGGAAGGCATGGCGGCCGCGGGTGAGCGCGAGGGGCGCGGAGAGGCCGCCCTGCTCGAGCGGGGTGATCGCGGGTTGGCCGTCGATCAGGAGGCGCGTGGGTTCCTGGGTGTCCGCGCCGAAGGCATACGTGCCGTCGGCGGGCACGACGAAATTTCCGGTGAACACGAGGGAGAAACGGCTCGAGCGTTCGACGGCTTCGGGGGCGAAACTCGCGGGCGTGCCCTCGCGCGTGGGTTTCGCGGCATCGTAGTCGCCCATTTGGCCGGGAGCGCCGGCGTAGAGTTTGTAGGCGAGGTTTTCGACAAGGATGCGGGTGGCGGGATCGGAGGGTTTGGAGCTGAGGCGGCGGAGGGCGAGGGGGCCGGGGTCGCCTTGAATGACGAGCGGGCCGGAGGGTTTTTCGTCGGGAAAGGCGGCCTCGCGCGCGGGGCCGGCGAGCTCGGCGTTTTCGTGGATCACGAAGTCGTTAAGCACGACTTTGGCAAAGCGGGCGTTTTTGGTTTTCCGGCCGGCGGCGTCGAAGCGCGGGGCTTGAAACTCGACGTGAAGATGTTGCCAGAGTCCGGGAGCGCGAAGCGCGGGCCGGGCTTTTTCATCGAGGGGAACGGAGTAGCGGCCTTGAAGGAGAACGCCGAGGCGGCCATCGGCGGGCAGGAGGAAATCGAAGTCGAGTTCGAGGTCGGCGTGCTCCCACGCGGTGATGAGATCGGCGTGAGCTGCGGCGGTCGGGGAATTGGCGAGGACGCCGGTGCCGGCGTGAAAGGCGAGGGTTTTTTCGGAGCGGGGATCGCCGGCGATTTCGCCCGTGATTTGCCAGTTCGCGGCGGGAGATTGAAAGGCGGTGAGCGAATCGAGCGGGATCGGTTGGAGGGGAAGCAGCGGCTGGGCGCGGGCGGCGATCGCGGTGAAAAACAAGACCGGCAGACGGCGGAGAAGGAGCGTCATGGAAAGGGGGCGGGCGTTATCTGAGGCGCGGAGGGAGGGAGGGGCGACGGCAAAAAATAAAAAACCGCCAGCCCCGGTGGGGGGCGGGCGGCAAAAATAGAACGCGGGAATTTTTTAGAGACCGAACGGACGGGCGACGAGGTAGTCGGGATTCGGGTTGGCGCGGGTGAGCAGGGTCATCGCGGTGGCGCCGATGAAATTGACGCCGGATTGATCGGTCGAGCCGCCGCTCTGCCACCATGAGGTGCCGTCGCCCCGCAGGGAATAAGGGGTGAACGACGGGCGGCTGAAAATTTGCAGCGTGTCGGCGAGCGAAGCGTCGTCGCTGCCAGTCCAGCGCGCGCCGGCGGGTTCCACGCCGGAGACGGCGGCGCCGATGGCGACGGGCGAAAGATCGAGCGGGAAACCAGACGCGAAAGATTGCAGGCCGGTCACGAGATTTTTCCGAAACGCATTCGTGCGGACGTTGCCGAGCTGAAGCCAGCGCCGGCCGCCGGATTTGAGCACGATCAAAATGCTCGCGTCAGGCGGAATCACCAACGAGCGAAAATCCGTCGTGCCGCCGACGATGCGCCACGTCTGGCCGTCGGTGCGGAGATAATAAAACGCGAAGGCGCTCCCGTTGAAAATCTTCACGCCGTCGGCGAGGTTGAAGTTGTTATTGCCGGTGAGCGCGGGCGTGAACGTCGCCTGCAAACTGGCGAGCGTGACGTGGGGCCGGATCACGGCGCGGGCGGCGGTGAGCGCGTTAGCCGCGAGGGTCGGGCGGGTGCTCGAGGAACTCGCGCCGAGGTCGAGCGTGACGGTGGCGTCGGCAGAGGCGATCGTCGCGGCGGTGTTCACATCGAAGCGTTCGCCCTCGAGCGGGCCGGTGACGATTTCGGCGTAGTAGCGCCGGCTGGCGGTGAGGAGCGCCCCGATGTTGCCGCTGGAAAACGCGAGGGCGCCGGCGGTGTTGGCGGTGACGGTGGCGGTGAAGACGTCGTCCTCGATGAGAGGAAAGGCGACGGCGTTGTCACCGACCGTGAGATCGGCGGAGATGACGCCGAGCGGCGCGGAGTTGACGGAAGTCGCAGCGGGGGCGAGCGGGGCCGCGAGCAAGACCAACGCGGCGCGGAAAAAACGGGAGGAGGACATGGGTGGGGTGGGTTGGTTTTTTAAGGCAGCGTGGCGGTGATGCGGAAGAACTGGCGGGGGGTAACCGGAAGCGGGACGACGGAGCGGACGACGACATCATCGGTGCCATCGCCGCGCGGGATGGCGGAGACTTCGACGGAACCGAGAGTGCCGGTGAAATCAAGCGAGGCGGAGACGCGCACATCGCAGGTCGCGCCGCCGAGATCGTGGCGGCGGATGAAGGCGATCGCCGGATAAGTCTGCCCGCCGGTGGTAACCGTCGTGGCGACGGGCTCGGCGCTGGTCGCGGCGAGGGGATTTTGGCCGAGGACGAATTCGAGCCCGTTCGGCAGGCCGTCGCCGTCGGGATCGTCGTTCACGCCGCGCTGGCCGGCGGGCAACCCGGCGGCCCAGAGATCGAACGCCGAGGTAACGACGAGCTGGAGATTCGTGGCGTTGACGATGATCGAGCCCGAGGAGGAACCGAGGCCAGTGACGGAGAAATCGGCGGCGGTGAACGTCGTCGAGGCGAACGTGGCGAGCGTGTAAGTGCCGGAGGCGAGGACACTGCCGGGCGCGAGGGCGAGGGTGAAGCTGCCGGGCGTGCCCTTCGTGAGCGCGCCGGTGAGGGCGAGCTTGTCGGTGGTCACGCCGAGGATGGCGGCGAGTTGGCCGCCGCCGTGCCACGTGAGACTCGTCGCGTTGATCGTGCCCGCGGCGAGGCCGGCGGGAGCGATGATGCCGCCGGAGTTGAGCACGATGGCGCGGTTGACGGTGCCGGTGCCGGCGAGCGTGGCGGCGTTAATGGTGAACGCGCCACCGGCGGCGATGCTGCCGTTGACGGCGAGCGTGCCGGCGTTGAGCGCGACATCGCCGGTGAAGGTGTTAACGGCGCCGAGGGTGATCGTGCCGCCGCCGGTCTTGGCGAAACCGCCGGTGCCGGAGAGCGCGCCGCCGAGGGTGAAGTCGAACGGCGAGCTGCCGCTGTTGGCGGCGCGCAGCGAGAATGTGGCCGGTGTGCCGGCGAGGACGAGCGCGTGTGTGGTGCTCCACGGAGCGATGGCGCCGAGCGTGCCGCTGTTGAGCGTGACGGAGGAGGCGAGGCCGGCGGTGCCGTTTTTCACGATGCCGCCGGAGCCGAGGTTGAGTTCGCCGCTCGTGACGGTGACAGCGGCGGAGCCGGCGGTGACGGTGGCGTCGAAGCCGAGCGTGAGCCGGGTGATGTTGCTGACGCCGCCGGTGATGATGAGCTTCGAGACGTTGTTCGGGTTGTTGTTCGAGCCGCCGGGATTGCGCGACATGATCAGGCCACTCGTCGCGGCCGTGTCGGTGACGTTGAACTCGCCGCCGGAAATGGAAATATCCGCGCCGCGACCGCCGGTTTTCTGGAAAGCGTTGTTGAGCGCGCCGGTGACGGTGAGCTTACCGCCCGAGACGGCGAGGGAGCCCCAGGAGTCCCCGGTGCCCAGGCCCATAGTGCCAACAGTCGTATCGCCGCCGCTAATGAAGATGCCGGCGGCGAGGGCTTGCACCTCGGAATCGCCGCTGCGGAGAAAGGAAATATCGGTGGCAGTGACTGTTCCGCCGGAGACTTTGAAGAAGCTGTTGCGGCCGTTGGACGGGATAATCTTTTGGAAATTGGCGGTGCCGCCGTTGACGATTATGCCGGTGCCGGTGCCGGAATTCCAGGTGACGTCGCCGGGGGTGTTGAAAGTGCCGCCGGAGACGCGGAGTTGTTGCGAGGTCGCGAGGAAAACCGAGGCGGGCGTGAGCGAGCCGCCGGTGCCGATCTCGACGATGCCCTTCGTGACGGTGAGCGGGCCGCTGATGGTGTTGGGCTTCGTCAGGAGGAGCGTGCCGACGCCGGTTTTCGTGAAGCCGGCGGTGCCGGCGAGGACGACATCGAGCGTGGAAGGGAAGGCGTTCGCGGCGGGCACATCGACAGTGTCACCCGTGGTGGTGGCGGCGTTGACGACGAGGTTTGGGCTCGGACCGGCGAGGGTGAGGGTGTTGGCGGCGGAGCCGTTGTTGCTGAGCGTCCAAAGTGCGGGCGCGGTGAAATCGGTGTCGCCGAAAACCACGCGGCCGATCGTGCGGGCGGAGTCGAGCTGCACGGTGATGGCGCCATCGGCGTTGAGCGCGCTGAAATCGGCGGTGGCGCCGGAGCCGTTGGCGACGATGCCGGCTTCCCAGTCGGCGGCGGTGCTCCAGAGTTCGCCGGTCTCGGTGGAAATCCACACGCCGCTGCCGGGCAGTCGGAGCGTGTAGGTCTGGCCGGCGGTGTAAGCGCCGGAGATGGCGTTGCCCGCGACATCGAGGATGCCGGTGCCGCTGCTCTTGAGATCAACGCGCACGGTGCCGTCGCCCGCGGCGCTGACGACGGTGACATCGTAAACGGTGCTGCTCACCGGCGTGACCGACGAGAGCGTGGCGGTGGTGCCAGACAAGGTGAGCGCGAAATCGGGGAGATCCACGCCGCTCACGGGTTCGGCAAACGTCACGCGGTAAACGAGCGTGCTGCCGGTGGTCGCCGATGTCGTGGGATTCTGGCGACGGATCGAGGTGATCGTGGGGCGCGTGGAATCGATGGTGACGATGAAGGCCTCGGACGCGGCGGAGGAGTTGCCGCCGTTGGAAGCGGTGGCGGTGAACGTGTGCTGGCCGGCGATGAGAACGGTGGCAGTGTAGTCGAAGGCCCAGACGCCGCTGACGTTGGCGGTGGTGGTGCCGATCACGCCGACGCCGGCGCGGGTGACGGTGATCGTGGCGCTGGCGGGGCTGGTGCCGTTGAGGACGAGGGTGGTGTCGTTGGTCACGCGGTCGCTCGTGGAGGCGCCGCTGTCGGTCGTGATGCCGGTGAAGACGGGCGCGGCGAGACTCGTGTCGACGAGGTAAGGCGCGGAGGCGGGGCCGGGATTTCCAGCGAGATCGACGGCGACGGCGGTGAACGTATAGGCGCCGGGCGCGAGCGGGGCACCGAGGTAGGGGGCGGTCCAGTTGCCGAGCGCGTTGGTGGTGGCGGTGGCGACGACGCCGACGCCGGAGAGGGTGACGCTGATCTGGCTGCCGGGTTCGCCGGTGCCGTTGAGCGTGACGGACGGCGTGAGGACGATGCTGGTGATAACCGGCGCGGCGGCGGCGGCGGTGTCGACTTTCACGACGAAGGCGCGCGTGGGCGGGGAAATTTTCCCGCCGCCGAGATCGACGGTGGCGATGAACGCGTAGAAGCGGTCGGCGAGCGGCGTGCCGGTGTAGTCGAAGGTCCAATTGCCGGTGCCGTCGGCGGTGGCGGTGCCGATCGCGCCGGTGTCGACGCGAGCGAGCGTGACGGTGGCACCGGGGGCGGCGGTGCCGCGGAGGATGAGCGAGCCGTCACTCGTGATGCCGTCGCTGGAGGATGAGCCGGTATCGGTCGTGATGCCGTCGATGGTGGCGGCGGGCACGCCGGCGGTGACGAGGGCGTTGAGGTAGTTTTCGAGATTGGTGTAACCGTCGCCATCGATATCGCCGTTGTTATCGGCGACGAGGGGGTTGGTGCCGGCGGCGGATTCCCACCAGTCGGGCATGCCATCGCCATCGGTGTCGGTGGCGGCGAGTCCGCCGGCGACGGTGCCGACGCCGCCGATTTCGGATTCGTTGAAAATTTGCGCGCCGCTCGTGCCGAGAGACGTGAGCTCGGCGAGCATGTAGGTGTCGGGGAAATCGCGGTGGAGTGAAGCACCCACGTTGGCGACGATGTGCGTGTAGGCTTGGGGGGCGGTGAGGAGCGTGGCCGGTGCGGGATAGGCGAACGGCGTGGGGACGATCGTGAGCGTGGGAAAGCTGCTGTCG
>JANYBX010000281.1 GCA_025360615.1 Opitutia bacterium | reverse complement strand
TTCCATCACCATGCGGAGCGCGATGGGTTTCACGGCTTTTGAGGAATAACCGCCGGGGGTCGTGTAGCCTTCGACGCAGGGGTCGGGGCGGAGGGTGTCGAGGTTGATGCTCGTGACGCTGCGGATGGTGTTGATGGCGCTGAGGCCGGTGGCGCCACCGCGAAGGGCGGCGCGGCCGGGTTCCTCGATGTGCGTGATGTTGGGCGTCATTTTTGCCCAGACGGGTTTCTTCGTCGCGGCTTTCACCCAGCCGCAGACTTCGAGGAGGATGTCGGGGTCCTGGCCCATCGCGGCGCCCATCTTGCGCTCGGGGAGACCGTGCGGGCAGGAGAAGTTCAACTCGAAGGCATCGACGCCGGTGGCTTCGCAGCGTTGGACGAGTTCGGTCCACGCGTCTTTGTTACATTCCTCCATGATGGAGGCGATGAGGGCGCCGGGGGGCTGGGCGTCTTTGCAGCGTTTGAATTCGTCCTCCCAGATTTTGAAAGGGCGGTCGCTGATGAGCTCGATGTTTTCCCAGCCGATGACTTCGCCGCTGAGGGCGTGGAGCTTGGCGTAGCGCGGGGAGACGTTGACGACTTTCGAGGCGTCGAGGCTGACGGTCTTGGCGATGACGGCGCCCCAGCCCTCCTTGAAGGCGCGGTTGATGACGCTGAGATTCGTGCCGGGCGGGCCGGAGCCGATGATGAAGGGATTCGGGAGTTTTAGGCCGTCGACGGTGGTGGCGAGGGTGGGCATGGGGGAGGTTAGCAGGTATCGTGCAAACGGGGGCGAAGGGAAACTGCGCCGAGATGAAGGCGGTTCCAAGGCGCAATGTGGAGGCAGCGGGACGGAGAAAGGAGTTGGCCACAAAAGGCACAGAAGACGCAAAAGGCGGCTGGCTGCGGCGGCGGAAGGCGACGGTATTTTCTGCGCCTCTTGTGCTTTTTGTGGCCATTTCTGATCTGGG
Source organism: Opitutia bacterium (assembly GCA_025360615.1). Classification (GTDB taxonomy): domain Bacteria; phylum Verrucomicrobiota; class Verrucomicrobiia; order Opitutales; family Opitutaceae; genus Tous-C4FEB. The sequence continues at coordinate 7,002 of JANYBX010000281.1, read as the reverse complement.
ATATTTCTTCACGACATCGCCCCGATGAACACGCTGCTTGATCCCAAACGCACGATCGCCGAGTTGAAGGAATTACGGGCGCTCACGGGCGATGAAAACGGCGCGCAGCGGGTGGCATTCACGCCGATGTGGCTAAAGGCACGGGCTTGGCTGCGGGAGAAACTGGCGGCGTTGCCGGTCGAGGTGCACGCAGATGCGGCGGGGAATCTTTGGGCGACGCTACGGGGCGAATCGGAGCAGGCGCTGCTGATCGGCGGGCATATCGACTCGGTGCCGAACGGCGGCTGGCTCGATGGCTGTCTCAACGTGATGGCGGGCGTGGAAATTTTGCGGCGGATCGCCGCACAGTATGCTGGGAAAAAACCGCCGGTGACGGTGCGCCTTGTGGACTGGGCGGACGAGGAAGGCGCGCGGTTTGGGAAAAGTTTGTTCGGCTCTTCGGCGTGCGCGGGATCGCTGGCGATGGACGAGGCGCGCGGACTGAAAGACAAAGCGGGCGTCGCGCTGCCGGAGGCGTTGAAGGAAATCGGCGTGGACTTCGAGCGCGTGAAGGAGAGCGGGCGCGAGTTGAGAAATGCCGCGGCGTATCTGGAGCTGCACATCGAGCAGGGACCGGTGTTGCTCGATCTCGATTTGCCGCTGGGGACGGTGCTCGGAACCTTCGGTGTGGAGCGGCACGCGATCACGTTTCACGGGCAGGCGGCGCATTCGGGAAGCACGCCGATGAACCGGCGGAAGGATGCGTTTCTCGCGGCGGCGCGGATGAGCCCGTTTATTTATGAACTCGCGAAGCGGCACGGCGGAGTTTGCACGATCGGCTCGTGCACGACGAAACCCGGCATCGTCACGAGCGTGGTCGAGGAATGCCGGATCACGCTCGATCAGCGGCATCTCGATGCGGCGGGGTTGGAGCGATTATATTGGGATGCAAGAGATGCGAGTGAAAGTTTTGCGGAGGACAGCAACGTGACTGTTTCATGGGAGCGGCTTTGGCGGATCGCGCCGGTGCTGTTCAACGAGGAGCTGCGGAGCTTGTGCGATGCGGCGATCGCGGAGTGCGGCGCGAAGGAATGCCGGCTGCCGTCGGGGCCGCTCCACGATGCGGCGGAGGTGGCGCGGGCGGGGGTGCCGACGGTGATGATGTTTGTGCAGAGCTTGCACGGGATCAGTCACAACAAGATCGAGGACACGCGGGAGGAGCATCTCGAGCTGTGCGTCACGGCCTTCGACAAGCTCGCGGAGAAGACGATGGGGTGGATCAAGCAACCGCGGTGAGCGGCGCGAAAGTTTCCCCCGCCCTCATTTGGGGCCGCAGCTGAAATCGTCGAAGGCGGTGACGCTGTCGGCTTTCGTCCACACGCCGACCATGCCGGCTTCGGTGAACGTGGCGTCTTTCGCGGTGAGAACTTTCTTGCCGTCGAAAAACACGGTGAAATTTGGCCCGCTGAACTCGACCCGCAGCGTGTGCCACTGGCCGCCGGTGACCTTGAGGTTCACGCCGTCGAACTGGATGCGCCGGCCGGCCACCGTGCGGTAGATGTGGAGATTGTCCTCGAGCGCGTTGGCGCGGGCGATGAGGTAGTTGTTCGCGTCCTTTGCGCGCCACACGACACCGCCGGTCTGGTCATCGCGGCCCGAGATGGATTTGAATTTCACCTCGACGAAACCATCCTGGAGTTTCGTGTCGGTTTTCAAACAGAGCGGGTAGTCCGCTTGACCGGATTGTTTGAGAACGTGCGGCGCGCTCGGCGCGGTGGCGTCTTTTTCGACGGTCCACTGCGCGGTGCCGCCGCCCGTTTGCGTGCCGAGCCAGTTGGCGGGGAGAGCGCCGGGCTTGGCGTCGTCGAAGCTGACGGTCTCGGCGCACATGATGGAAGAAACGAAGAGGCTGCCGGCGAAAATCAGTTTCCAAGCCCGGCGCGCGTTCATGGCTTCGACACCGGCAGCGCCGCCTTGAGACTTTCGGCCAGCGTCGCCGCCGGGCCGCGGCCCCAGTAGTGGAGGAACAACATGCGCGGCGTCTCGCCGGTCATGTGGTGATGGATCGCGACGATGCTGATGCCGGCGCGCGTGAGGGATTTGAGCGCGGGCTGCAGTTCGGATTCGAGCACGGCAAAGTCGCCATCGACGACGGCGTTCTCGTCGGTGCCGGCGAAGACGGCCCACGTGTTCACACCTGAGTCGGCTCCGGCGACGCAGCCGCACTCCATGGTGACGGTGCGGCCAATCACGGCTTTGGCCATGCCGCCGTTCGCCGCGAGTTTTACACCGAGAATTTTTTCAAGCGGCGCGGCGGTGATTTTGTTTTCGACGGGCAGCGGCGGCAGTCCGAAGGAGTTCGCGGGTTTCGGCGTGGCGGCGCGGACGGATTTGATCGCGTCGAAAATGGCGCGCACACCGCCCGCGAGCACCTCGGTCGTGCCCTCGCCGCCGATGTGCATGAAATACACGCGTGGTTCATCGTAGAAAAAGTGGTTGTGCAACCCGGTGACGGCGAGCCCGTGGTCGAGGGCGGCGCGCATCGCGGGCGCGACTTCGTCTTGAAACAGCACGGTGTCGCCCATGACCATCGCCTCGGCGCGGACGCCGTTGGAGAACGTGGCCCACGACGTGACGCCCATGAACGGCGGCATCGCGTGGCCGTCGACGGTGATCGGCACATCGGTGCGGGGCGAGGTGACCTTGAAGGTGTCGCCCGCCGGCGCGCCCTTGAGGCCGGTGAGTTTTTCGATTTGCGCGCCATCGAGCGGCGCGGCGTGAACGAGGGAGGCGAGGAGCAGGACTCCGGTGAAACCAGTCAGCAGGGAAACGGGGCGGTTCATGCGCGGACGGTAGGAGGCGCAGGGGCAATATCAACTTGAGACGGGCGACACGCGTCGGTCAGCGTGTGGTGGTGCAAGCACCGACCTTTCGCGAAGCGCTGCGGTTTTGGCTGAAGCTCGGCTTCATCAGCTTCGGCGGGCCGGCGGGGCAAATCGCGGTGATGCATCGCGAACTCGTGGAGAAAAAACGCTGGGTCGAGGAGGAGCGGTTTTTGCACGCGCTGAATTTCTGCATGCTGCTGCCCGGGCCGGAGGCGACGCAGCTCGCGACGTATTGCGGGTGGCTGTTGCACGGCGTGCGCGGCGGGCTGGCGGCGGGCGTGCTCTTCGTGTTGCCCGGCGCGGTGGCGCTGTGGGGGCTGAGCTGGATTTATGTGAGCTACGGCGCGGTGCCGGCGGTGGCGGCGATTTTTCACGGGCTGAAAGCGGCGGTGCTCGCGATCGTGCTGGCGGCGGTGCTGCGCGTGGGGCGCAAGGCGCTGAAGAACGGCGTGGCGTGGGGACTCGCGGCGGCGGCGTTTGCGGCGCTGGCGTTTTTGAGCGCGCCGTTTCCGGCGGTGGTTTTCGGGGCGCTAGCGGTGGGGTTTTTTGGCGGGAAGATTTGGCCGGGGGCGTTTGGGGTGCGGTTGGAAAATTTGGGTCCAAAAGCGGGCGGGGCGGACGGCGCGTTAGGGATAACGCGCCCTACCACGGCGCGGATTGCGGGGATCGGCGGGGCGTTGTGGTTTGCGCCGGTGATCGTGGCCGGGCTGACGCAGGGGTGGGACGGGCTCTACGCGCAGCTCGGGTGGTTTTTTAGCAAGGCGGCGGTGGTGACGTTTGGCGGGGCTTACGCGGTGCTGCCCTATGTCGGGCAACAGGCGGTGGAAAACTATCACTGGCTGGGCGCGCCGCAGATGCTGGACGGGCTCGCGTTTGCCGAGACGACGCCCGGGCCGCTCATTCTCGTGCTGCAATTCGTGGGGTTTCTCGCGGGCTGGCAGCAGCCGGGCGCGTGGTCGCAGCTCGGTGCGGCGACGCTCGGCGCGGCGCTGACGACGTGGGTGACGTTTGTGCCGACGTATCTTTTTATCCTCGTGGGCGCGCCGTATGTGGAGCGGTTGCGCGACAACGTGCGCCTAAGCGCGGCACTGGCGGCGGTGACGGCGGCGGTGGTGGGCGTGATCCTGAATCTCGCGGTGTGGTTCGCGCGGCACGCGATCTGGCCGGCGGGGTTGGGCAGCGCGGTGGATTGGTTTGTCGTGGCGGTGAGTGTGGCGGCGTTTGCGGCGCTGCATTTCGGCAAGGCGGGACTCGGCTGGGTGGTGCTCGCGGGCGGCGCAGCGGGGTGGGCGTGGAGTGTGACCGGATGAGTGGCGTGCCGGCGGGGATTCACACGATTCGCGGTGTGATGGGGTGCTGTCATCTGCTCGTCGATGGGGATGGGACGGCGGTGTTGCTCGACACGGGGATGGTGGGGGAGCCGTGGTTGATCCGCTGGAAACTGCGCTCGCTCGGGCTCGGAGCGAAAAACGTGAAGGCGATTCTGCTCACGCACGGGCACCTCGATCATGTGGGGAATCTCGCGTGGGCGAAGGCGTGGACCGGCGCGCCGATTTATGCGCATCCGGCGGAGCAGGCGCACATCGATGGGACGTTTCCTTATGCGGGCGTGAACCGCTGGTGCGGGTGGGGCGCGCGTTGCTACGGATCGGCGCGCCGGCACGCATCGACGTGGCGCTGGCGGACGGCGACGAGCTGCCGTTTTGGGGCGGGCTGCGCGTGGTGCATTTGCCCGGACACACGCTGGGGCACTGCGGATTTTACAGCGAAAAGCACGATCTGCTGTTCAGCGGGGATTTGTTCGCGAGTTATTTTTTCAACGTGCACCTGCCGCCGGCGATTTTGAACAGCGCGCCGGAGCTGATCCCGGCGAGCTTGGAAAAAGCGCGGCGGATCGGCGCGCGTTTCATCGTGCCGCAACACTACGATGTGCTCGATAGCCAGCTGCACCGTCGGCGGTTTGAGCGGTTGCTCGAGCGGTGGGAGAGGAAGCGGGTCGCGCCACCGGTGGTGTGAGGGGGAGGGTGGCCGTGGGGCGAAATTTGTGATTCCGGGCTTTGGGGATTTCGGGCTACCGCGCGCCGATTGGGCTCAAGGCAAGTGGAGCGATGAGGAGCCACTCTATGCTGCGGCCGCCGATTTTTTGAAACGCGACAAACGCGGTTCACCCTTTTGCGCTTGGTGGGCTCGGGAGGCGGGATTGCTCCATCCGTCGCGCCGGTGGTTTAGAGCGGCGTTGCCAGGCGGACTTTACTCTTGAAGCTGGAGGGATGAGCACACGGTTCTGTCGGCCGGGTTTGGATGAGGCGCGATCGGTGGCTGCGCGGGGCACCGGAAAATGAACGCAGGATCTCGGCCGGTAATTTTTTCCGGATGGGTGACGGGCTGCTTGTTGATGGTTGGGCTGGTAATCCTGCGGTTCAATCCAGCCGGTGATTTTTGGAAGAGTGCCGAGATACCGAAGGCGCAACTGGAGGCCTGCGACCCGAGGAAGCTCGTCTCATGGGCTGCGCCAACGACGGCGCTTTACCGCGAGGAGGCATTGCACCGATTGGTGCGTGAGCCGCAGAACACGATTTCAAATCTCGCCTACTTTTTCACCGGGTTCGCGGTGCTGTTGGCGGCGGCGACCGTGCCGGGGCGGGCGCTGGGACTCGCGGGAATCTTTTTGGCGCTGGGCAGCGGACTTTATCACTGCTCGCTGCTGCCGGAGTGGCGGTTGATCGATATCCTCGGGGTGTATGTCGTGCTCGGCACGCTCCTCGTGCTCGGGCTGGGCGGGATCGTGCGCGGGTGGTCGAGCGGATGGCGCGCGTGGGCGTGGCCGGCGGCGGCTTGGGTGGCGGCGGCGTGGATGGGGATTCATCGCAACGACTATCGGTGGGGCTGGTTCAAGCCGTTTGACTCGACGGTGGTCGTCGCGGCGGGGATGGCCGGAGGTTTTGTGCTGGTAGCGCTCGCGTGGAGAAAAATCGCGGTGCAGGATCGTCGGCGGGCGGCGGCGTTGAGCGCGGGGATGACCGGGTGTTTCGTGGTGGCGATCTTGGGCGGGCAGGGGGATCGCGCGGGTGGCTTTTGGGCGAATCCGAACGGGCTCATCCAGGGCCACGCGGTCTGGCACGTGGCGGGAGCGGCGGCGCTTTTATTGGCGTATGAAATTTTCGCGCTGGCGGACGTGGAGTGGTCAACGTGCCGCCGCGCGGCTGGGCGCGAAGAGGAGGCGAAATGAGCGAGGCTCAGTCCTCGACGGGCGGCGGAGCCGGTTTTTTTGGTTTCAGGCGGCGGTTGAGGGCGCGGTCGATTTCCTCGAGCTCGGGGTCGGGGATGCGGGTGAAGGCGATCCGCATCGGCGCGTAATTCGTGCTGCCATGCGCGCCGCCGAAGTAGACGGAGTTTTTGCCGAAGGTTTTGTTGAGCGTGTCCACGGCGGAGTGCAGGCGCGTGCGGCTGGTTTCCTTTTCCGCTTCGAAGAGATCGCCGGTGTGGCCGCTGGTTTCGAGTAAGTGCGTGAGCATGACGCCGACTTGCAAGGGCGGCCGGCCGTGGAGCGGGCGCGGGCGGCGGGCCCAGGTTTCGTTGAGGACGTGGGTGAAGTGCAGGGTGTCCTGGGTTTCGTTGAAGCGCACGTCGTCGCTCCAGTTCGTGTCGTCGCGGTAGCGGACGGAGAGGTGGAGGCCGCCGGCGTAGTGGCCGGAGTGGCGGAGGCGCATGGCGGCTTTTTGGAGGAGGCGGTGGAGGACGCCGAGGGCGGCTTCGTCGTGGCGGAGCTGGGGCGGGAGCACGTGGCCGTGGCCGATGGAGTTGAATTTCGTGGCTTCGCGTTCCTGCGGTTCGCCGCGCATCCAAGCGTGGAAACGGGCGCCCTCGACGCTGCCCCAGATGGCGCGGAGCTGGGGGCTGCTGGCGGCGTAGAGTTGTTCGACGGTGGCGATGCCGGCGGCGCGGAGACGTTTCTCCATGTTCTCGCCGATGCCGCAGAAGTCGGAGAGGCCGAGGTGAAGGAGTTTGCCGGGGATGTCGGCATCGTCGAGGAGGACGAGGCCGTCCGGCTTCATCATGTCGGAGGCGACTTTTGCCAGAAACCAATTCGGGCCGAGGCCGATGGAGCTGCGAAGGTGCGCGCCGACCTCGCGGGCGA
>JANYBX010000255.1 GCA_025360615.1 Opitutia bacterium | reverse complement strand
CGCCGGCGCTCGTGGCAGTATCAGTTACTCCTTAGCGCTCGATGCACAGGGGAATATTTTCTTCGCCAGCACATCGACCCCGTTCTTTGGCTCTGCTTCCCGCAGTATGCAGCGATACAAATCCGACGCCACGCGTGATTACCTTTTCGACGTGCGCGCTGGCCCCAACGGAGACGTGACCGCGATCTTTCCTCTGCGCGATGGCCGTGTGGTTGTCGCCGGTTCGTTTACGACATTCGACGGAATCGCTCGTCCAAAGCTCGTCCGTCTCGTCGCCTCCAACGCCCCTGAGGCTCAGCCACCCGTGATCGTCTCCGTCACGCCCGAGGCAACCAGTGTGCTGCCCGGTGCGCCCGTTTCACTCATGGTGTCGGCCGCCGGTTCCGGGCCGCTGACCTACGCGTGGAGCAGCGTTGTGCCCGCCGCGCAGTCAGCCAGCACGACGGTCTCCATTCCCACGAATATCTCCGGGACTTATACGGCCACCGTCACTGTTTCCAATCGCGCGGGCTCCGTCACGAGTGCGCCCGTGCGCATCGTAGTCGCGCCGAGTGCGCCGATTCTCACGACCTCACCGACGGCTGTCGCCGCGTCGGCTGGCCGCACTGCGGTCTTCACCGTCGCCGCGGCGGGCAACGCTCCGTTCACCTACCAATGGTTTCGCGGCACGACAGTGGTCGGCACGGGGAGCACGCTCACGCTCAGCAACGTCACCGCCGCTGATGCCGGCGACTACGCTGTCGTGGTCACCAACAGCCTCGGCAGCACCCGCAGCGTGATCGCGAAACTCACCGTCGACGGCACGGCCCGCCTCGCGAATATCTCCACGCGCGCCGGCACGGGGCCGGGCGAGCGCACGCTCATCGCTGGATTTGTCGTGACCGGTGCGACCACCAAGACCGTGCTTGTGCGCGGCATCGGTCCCGGCCTCTCGGCGTTCGGTCTCACCGGTCTGCTCCCCGATCCGAAAATCACGCTCTACGACAGCGCCGGCCTCGTCGTCGCTACCAACGACAATTTCGACTCCAGCAAAACGCCCTCCGGTCTCGTTACCGGCGTCGGTGCGTTTCCACTCACGAACAGCTCCGATGCGGTCGTCGTCACCGCGCTCGCTCCCGGCGGCTACACCGTGCAAGTCACCGACACCGCCGGTCGCACCGGCGTTGCCCTCGTCGAAGTTTACGAAGCCGACAACAACACCAACCGTATCGTCAATCTCTCCAGCCGTGCGTTTGTCGGCGCCGGAGCGAGCATCGCCATTGGAGGCATCTCGGTGCAGGGCGAGAAACCGCGACAGTTTTTGATTCGCGGCATTGGCCCCGCGCTCGGCGGCTTCGGCGTGAGCGGCGCGCTGGCCGATCCCGTGCTCACGCTCACGACCGCGCTCGGTGCTAATGTCGCCACCAACGACGACTGGGGCTCCGGCGGAAACGCCACCGACATCGCAGCTGCGGCCGCGAAAGTCGGCGCGTTTGCGCTGCCGAGTGGGTCGAAGGATTCCGCGCTGCTCATCACGCTGGCTCCCGGGAATTACACCGCGCTCATCGCCGGGGCCGGAGACACGACGGGCGTGGCGCTCGTGGAAGTTTACGAAGTGCCGTAGGAGCGGGGCGCGTTTTCGATTTTCCCCAGTGAACCGATGGGGGCACCTCGCCTCCATTCCCATGCCAGCGCTGAGTCGCCAGGGTTGAGACCGCGGCCTAATTTTTTTCCGCCAGGGCGATGAAGGTAGCGAGGGCGGGCTCGGGGGCGGGGTCGCTGCGCCAGCCGACGACGAGACGGCTTTCGGGAGCGGGGCCGGTGAACGGGTGGAAGACGACCTCGGGCGGAAGATGCTTCGCCTCGGAGGGACACATGAAGGTCGCGCCTACACCGGCGCGCACGAGGCCGATGCCGTTGGCGCGGGGCCAGAGTTCCTCGGCCGATCGTGGGGAATGATGCCGGCAGTGGAAAAAGCAGCGAGCACCCGGTCATAAAAACCGGGGTTGTGCGTGCGGGGGAAAAGCACGAAGGGCGTCGTCGCGAGATCGCGGAGGCGGAGCTGCCGGCGGGGTGCGAGAGCGTGGCCGGCGGGAAGGAGGCCGTTTTTTTCACGGAGGAGGAGATGCGTTTTCAGGCCGGGCGTGGGAGCGTCGGGGTGGAAGAACCGCTAGGCTGAAGGCGGCGGCGCCATGGTCGTCGGGGTCGCCCCGAAGCGCTCGCGGTTCCGAGCCGGCAGGTCGCAAGGGGGGCGTGTTGCCGTTCAAGACGACGGGACAATGGCCGATAGATGAGGAACGCATGAGCACTTTGGCTGTTCGTCTTTTCTTCGCGGCGAGCGTTTTCGTTTCGCTGGCCGGAGGTGTCGGCGCGAAGCCGCTCAAGGTCGTCTATAGCTATTGGTTCGCGGTCGTGCCGTTGCAGATCGCGGAGCGCGAGGGGTTTTGGGCGAAGCGCGGCTTGGAGGTCGAGGTGAAGGGGTTTGCGACGGGCCAGGAGGTGGAGGCGGCGCTCGCGACGGGGGCGTGCGACGTGGGCTACGACATGCTCGGCTCGCTGCTCGATCTCGCGCAAAAGGGCGCGCCGATCCTCGTCGTCGGCGAGACCGACTGGTCGCACGGGGGTGACAAACTGCTCGTGCGCGCCGGCCACACGCTGGCCGAATACAAGGGGCAACCCCTCGTGATTTACCAGCGCAGCAGCGGGCCGTTGTTGTTTTTGCGCGCCGCGCTGAAGCGGGAAAAGCTGGTGATGGGAGATTTTAAAATCGTGGAGATCGCGGAGGACGAAAAAGCGAAGGCGGCGTTTGCCGACGGACGGGTGAACGTCATCTTGAGCTACGATCCGATCGCGCAACAGATCACCATGGCGGGGGCAACGGCGGTGGCGTCGACCGCGGATTTTCCCGGCGTTATGCCGGAGGGATTCGGCGCGCGGCGCGAACTGGCGACGCCGGAGGGCGACGCGCAGCTGGAGAAATTTTTCGCGGGCTGGTTTGAGGCGGTGCGTTACCTGCAGGATCCCGCGCACCGGGAGGACGTGGCCCGGATCGCATCCGAGAGGACGTTTGCCGGCACTCAGGCGATCACGCCCGACGACGTGATCGCCTACGAAAAAACGACGCCCGTGCATTCGAGCGCGAAGGCGATCAAACGCAATAATCTGAAGGCGGACAGCGTGGGCGATTTCATCGCGTCGATCCAGGTGCTCTGGCACCAGCAGGGTTTGCCGCCGGCGAAGGTGCCCATGTCAGAGACTTATCACCTTGGGCCCATTCAAGCCGCGGCGAGGGCGGACATGGCACAGGGGAAGTAAGGCGCGCGAGGCGGGTGACGCTCAGCGATGGGCGGCGGCCGTGGCCACGGCGATAAAAGCCGCGAGGGCGGGCTCGGGGGCGGGCTCGCTGCGCCAGCCGACGACGAGGCGGCTCTCGGGCGCGGGGCCGCTGAGCGGGCGGAAGATGACCTCGGGCGGGAGATGTTTTGCCTCGGAGGGAGACATGAAAGTCGCGCCCACTCCGGCGCGCACGAGGCCGATGCCGTTGGCGCGGGGCCAGACTTCCTCGGCGATGGCCGGAGTTACGCCCGCGGTGGCGAAGGAGGCGAGCACGCGGTCATAGAAACCGGGGTTGTGCGTGCGCGGAAAAAGCACGAAGGGAGTCGTCGCGAGATCGCGGAGGCGAAGCTGGCGGCGACGCGCGAGGGCGTGGCCGGCGGGGAGGAGGACGCCGTTTTTCTCGCGGAGGAGAAGATGCGTTTTCAGGCCAGGCGTGGGCGCGTCCGGATGAAAAAAACCGCAGGCCAGATCGCCGGCTTGGAGAGCGGTGAGCTGGGCGGAGGTGGGGGATTCGCTAAGCTCCAGTTTGATGCCAGGGTGCAGCCGATGGAACTCACGCAGGATCGCGGGCAGCACCGTGGCCATCGCGAGGCCGGTGAAGGCGACGCGCACATGACCGCGCTGGCCGTCAGCTAGCGCGCGCAGTTCGGCGGGCACGCGGGCGAGGGAGCGCAGCAAAGGCTCGACGCGGTCGAGCAACGCCTGGCCCGCAGGTGTGACCTCGACGCTGCGGCGCGTGCGGAGGAGGAGCTTTACGCCGAGGGCGGATTCGAGCTGGGCGATCTGGCGGCTGAGTGCGGGTTGCGCGATGGCGAGCGACTCGGCGGCCTCGCGGAAATGCAGGCGGCGGGCGACCTCGCGGAAGTAAACGAGGTGGCGAAGTTCAAAGGGATACTGATACTCACGAGGCATCACAGGCGACTGAAGAGGTATTTCCAGGTATGGCAAGAATCTGGTAGATTCGTGGTCCACCCAACCGACTCCCATGCCAAAATCCCTGTTTCAAAAAGTCTGGGACGCCCACGCCGTCCGCCAGCTGGCCAACGGCCAGACGCAGTTGCTCATCGGCACGCATCTCATCCACGAGGTGACGAGCCCCCAGGCGTTCGGCATGTTGCGCGATCTCGGCCTGAAGGTCGCGATGCCGCACCGCACGTTTGCCACGGTCGATCACATCGTGCCGACGGACCAGGTCATCGAGCCCTACCGCGATCCGCTCGCGCAGGCGATGATGGACGAGCTGCGCAAGAACTGTGCGGACTTCGGCATCACGTTTTTCGACCGCGCGACGGGCAAGCAGGGCATCGTCCACATCGTCGGGCCGGAGCAGGGCATCACGCAGCCGGGCACGACGATCGCGTGCGGCGACTCGCACACGAGCACGCACGGCGCGTTTGGCGCGATCGCGTTTGGCATCGGCACGAGCCAGGTGCGCGACGTGCTCGCGACGCAGACGATGGCGCTGGGCGCGTTGAAAGTTCGCCGCATCAACGTCACCGGGAAATTGCGCCCGGGCGTGTATGCGAAGGACGTGATTCTCCACATCATTCGCACGCTCGGCGTGAATGGCGGCACGGGCTTCGCCTACGAATATGGCGGCGAGGTGTTTGACCGCTTCTCGATGGAGGAGCGCATGACGGTGTGTAACATGTCCATCGAGGGCGGTGCGCGCGCCGGCTACGTGAATCCCGACGAGACGACGTTCGCCTACCTCAAGGGCCGGCCTTACGCGCCGAAGGCGGCGAACTGGGATGCGGCAGTGGCGAACTGGAAGAGCTTCGCGAGCGACGCGGGCTGTCACTACGACGACGTGGTGACGATCAACGCCTCGGACATCGCGCCGACAGTCACGTGGGGCATCAATCCCGCGCAGGGCATCTCGATCAACGAGAACATCCCGAGCCCGGAGACGGCGACCTCGGACGACGACAAGGCCGGCATCATCGAGGCGCTGGCCTACATGAAGCTGCCCGCCGGTGCGCCGATCAAGGGCACCAAGATCAGCGTCGCCTTCCTGGGCTCGTGCACCAACGGCCGGTTGTCGGATTTTCAGGAAGTCGCGAAATATATCGCGGGCCGCAAAGTCGCGCCTGGCATTAAAGCCATCGCGGTGCCCGGCTCGCAGATCGTGGCGCTCCAGTGTGAAAAGCTCGGTCTCGACAAAATTCTCGCCGCCGCCGGCTTCGAGTGGCGGGCCGCCGGCTGCTCGATGTGTCTCGCGATGAATCCCGACAAACTCATCGGCGATCAGCTCTGCGCGAGTTCGTCTAATCGCAACTTCAAGGGCCGCCAGGGCTCCACCACCGGTCGCACGATTCTCATGAGCCCGCTCATGGTCGCGGCAGCCGCTGTGACAGGCGAAGTCGCCGATGCGCGCGAAGTCTTCGCTCTCAATAATTAAAAACCAAAAACTGAAAACC
>JANYBX010000256.1 GCA_025360615.1 Opitutia bacterium | reverse complement strand
CTCGTCGCGGGCCTCGTTTCGCTCGGCGTGATGCGCGGCACGCCTGAGTCGCTCGTCGAACAGGAAGCTCACGCGCTCTTTTTCCCGCACGGCCTCGGCCACATGGTCGGCCTCGGCGTGCGCGACGCCAGCGGCCTCGCTCTTGGCCGAAAAAAAGATCCGCGCACGAGCCTCCGCACGCTGCGCATGGACCTGCCGCTCGCCCACGGCCACGTCGTTACCATCGAGCCCGGCTTCTATTTTATTCCACCGCTCCTCACTGACCCTAGTCGCCGCACCCGCTACCGCGACAGTGTCAACTGGCCCCTCGTCGACCAACACCTCGCCCTCGGCGGTGTCCGCATCGAGGACAACATCCTCGTCACATCAGGCGCGCCCGAAAATCTCACCGCGGCGATTCCGACGGCGCTTTGAGCCAAGGCTGAAGGTTTCCGCCTGACTTCGGCTGCTTTTTACCGTGCAACATGAGGGGGGCTTAATCACGTTTCAGAATGCTCAAAAAACTCCTGACAATGGTGGTAGTCTCCCTCGCTCTCCGTGGCGCAGCATCAGCTCAGGACAACGCGCCAACCTCATTAAATGGCCGATCCATGGTCGTCGTGATTTCTAGTGGCACCGGTGCGTTTGCGTCCGTTGGCGGCTATCGCATTACCTTCTCTGCCTCAACCTACTTTACCTCCACACTTTCAACGACGGTTGATCCGTCTGCGGGCACTTACGTTTACACCAAACTAACGGCGAACACAGGACGTTTAGCCGCCACTGATAGCGGGGTTGGAGCAAGTGTGACTCAATCGTTGATTTTTACTTCCGCTTCCACGGCGACCTATTCTATCTCTTCGCCGTCTGGGACCTCAACCGGCACGGTCGTTCTTGAGGGTGTCACCGCCATTTCCACGTCGACCGCTGCGTTGGCCAACATGTCCGTGAGAGCGCAGGTGCCCAACAGCTCCCAAATCATCCCCGGCCTCGTCATCGCCAACGCCACGGCGAAAGTCTTGATTCGAGTCGCCGGCCCGGCGTTGGCCACCTTCGGCGTAAGCGGGACTCTGCCGAATCCAAAGTTCACGATTTTCCAAGGCTCTACCGCCATCGGCAGTAACGATGACTGGGGCAGCACGAGCGCCAACAAAGCAGCGGTGTTGGATGCTGCTACGAAAACGGGAGCCTTCGCATTTGCCGACGGCAGCAAAGACGCGGCCATCGTAGTAGATCTGAATCCCGGAGCCTATACCGTGGTGATTACCGGTGAGACCAATACCACCGGCGAAGTCATCCTTGAAGTGTATCGCGTGCCGTAAATCCAAACGCTGAAAGGGCCGACGGCCAGCGTCTCATCGCCGCGCGCCTCGACGGCCAGGTGGACATTTGGAATCTCGCCGCCCTCCGCAGCGAACTGCGCAAGCTCGGCTTGGACTGGCCGGACTAAACACCGCGCAGCGCGTGGGCCTAGGTTGAAACGGTGCCGCTTTTCCCTCTGCTGGAAACTGCGCTCCTGCTTCGAAGATTAGCCCTTACCTATCCTAAACACCCGCCGCATCCCGCCCGTGACGATCGCCAATGTGAGCAGCGAGTTCACCGGCATCAGCGCGGCGGCGACGAGCGGGTTCATCCGGCCGGCGACGGCGAGGCCGACAGCGAGGAGGTTGTAGAGAATCGAAAACACCAAAATCACCCGCTGCGTACGACGGCGCACGGCGTTGATCTCGAAGAGCGCGCGGATTCCTCCGATGCCGCCACCGAGATAATAAAAATCCGCCTTCCGTTCCAACACTCCGCGATGCACCACCGGCGTGCCACGGCAAAGTGCGCGATCAAAAGCCAGACTGTCGTTGGCGCCGTCGCCCAGCATGAGTGCATCGGTGGCCCCATAATCATCGAACCACGCCGCCTTTTCCTGCGGAGACATCTCCGAGAGAGCGTGCGCGTACGGCAGGCCGAGCGCGGTCGCCAAGGTCTCCACTTTCGACTGCGCGTCGCCGCTGAGGATTCGTACCTCGAATCCGTTCGCTCGCAGCGCCGCCACTTCCGCGCGCGCATCGGCGCGGACCGCCTCGGTGAAACGGAAGCGCGCGAGCACGCGGCCCTCGTACGCAAAGACCGTCTCGGCGCTCGCCGGCGCGTCGTCGCGCCATCCGCTGCGGCCGAGTGACCAGCCGTCGAGCTCCACGCCAAATCCAATCGTCTCGCGCACCTCGCCGGAGAGCGCGTTGCCGCCGGCGGTCGCGAGCAGGGTTTCACCGAGGCATCGGCTGACCGGATGCGATTGGTCGCGCACGAGCGCGAGTAACGCCGCCCGTTCGTCCACTGAAAGCGCATGCAGCGCCCCGGGGTTTTGGAGCTGCGGCGTCTCCAGCGTGAGCGTGCCCGTCTTGTCGAAGACGATCTTCCTCACCCCACCGAGCTTCGGCCAAAGATCGCCGTTGCGCACAAACACGCCGCGCCGACGCGCCGCCACCGTCGCCATCTCATCCGCGAGCGGAAACGCCAGCCCGATGGCGCAGGGGCACGAGACGACCAGCGTCGCCGTCACCACCGCCCACGTGCGCAACGCATCGCGGGTCGCGAGCCACCAGCCCACTCCGGCGAGCACGGCGACGAGTAGAATGCCCGCCAGATAGCCGCGCAAAATTTTCTCCAGAAAAACGTCGCGCCAGCTCGGCGTCTCCGTCGGGGCCGTCAACTGCGCGAGTAGCGACTCGCCCCACGTTTGGAGAGCGACGAGTTGCACATCCTCGCGACCGACATTCACGGCGCCCGACGGCACGCGTTGCCCCGCGGAAAACACCCGCGGCTCGGCTTCGCCGTTGATCGATGCGAGCGAGAAGACCGCCTTCGCCGTCTCCAGTCGCGCCTCGACGGGCAAAATATTTCCCGAGGCGATGAACATCGTTTCGTGGCCGAGCAGACTTTCCGGTGGCACGCTTTTGCCATCGGCGAGCTTCACGGCCTGCGGGCGCGGCTGCAGTTGCAGCAAACGGCGTTGGTTGCGCTCGACCGCCGCGACCTGTGCCCAGCGTCCCACGAGCATCAAAAGAATAAACGCCGAGACGAAATCGAAGTAGAGAAAACGCTCCTGCCCGGCGAACCAGCCGTATAGCGAGCCCGCGTAGGCCCCCGCGATGCCGAGGGCGATCGGGAGATCGATATGCAGGGTTTTCTCCCGCAGCGAACGCCACGCCCGGTTGAGAAAAAAGCTGCCGCCCACGAGCAAGCTTAGCGTGCCGAACACGAGCGAAAGCAGACCGAACAGGCGCGCATACTCGAACGACCGCTCCATCCCGAAGTAGGCCGGCAGCGTGAAAAGCATGACGTTCATCGCGAACGCCGTGCAGAGCCCGATGCGTTTCACGAGCCCGCGGCTCTGCGGCTCGGCGACGTTTTCGCCGGCCGGCCCAGCGAGGTAACCGAAGGTTTGCAGCTTACGCGCAAAATCCGCCGCGGAAAACTCGCCGCGTTGCCAGCGCAGCCGCATTGAACCGAATTGCGCGTTGACGAAAATATCCCGCGCGCCCGGTTGCTGCTGAAAAATTCGCTCGATCAGCCACACGCAACCCGCGCACGAGATGCCTTGGACGTCGAGGGTGAGCCCGGGAATTTTCCCCGAGACCGTCTCCCCTTCCTGCTGCGCCGCTTCCAACCAAGCGTAATCACGCGGCTGAAAGACGGCGGCATCCGCCGGCGCGGTGATCTCATCCTTGATGCGGTAGTAACCATCCAGGCCGTGCTCCTGCACGAGGCGGAAAACGTAGGCGCAGCCGGCGCAGCAAAAACCGGATTCGGTCATCCGCGCGTCGAGGAGCGGAGCGCCGCAGTGGCGGCAGGTGGTAGGGCGCGTTATCCCTAACGCGCCGGTTCGAGTTAAGCCG